>NZ_DJGY01000054.1:0-105758 GCF_002435675.1 Acetobacterium sp. UBA5834
GCCATTTGGCGACTGACGCGACGAAGGCGCAGCACAGCGGAGCCTTAGGAACCGTTTAAGACGAATGTATTTTAGAAAGAAAAATGGCAGACCATAAAGAAACCCCAACCAGATTAAAATCCGGTCGGGGTTTCTTTAAAAAAGGGAAAGGAGGGGGCATAATCTACAGTGTCTTCCAAATATTCTTCTGGTATTCCAGGATTGCGCGATCGCTGGAAAATAGGCCGGAGTATGCTACGTTGCAAAGAGACATTTCAAACCATTTGTTTTTATCCTGATAGAGCTTATTGATTTGATCCTGAGCATTGGCATAAGAGTCAAAGTCTTTTAGAACAAAATAGGTGTCATTATACAAGAGCAGGGAATCGTAAATGCTTTGGAAACTAGCCAGGTGACCAAAGGTACCGTCAATCAGTTGATGCATGATTTTTTGAATTCGCTCATCATTCTCATAAATTTGGACTGAACTGTAACCGCCGTTCTTTTGATAATGAGAAACCTCATCAGCGGACAAGCCAAAGGTGATAATATTGTCATCACCGACGGCCTCATGAATTTCAATGTTGGCACCATCCATGGTACCCAAGGTAACAGCGCCATTCATCATAAATTTCATATTGCCGGTGCCAGATGCTTCTTTTCCAGCGGTCGATATCTGCTCGGAAATATTGGCGGCAGGATAAATAATTTCACCTAAAGAAACGTTGAAATTTGCCAGAAAGACAACTTTGATCTGATCCCGGATATCTTTATCATTATTGACAAGGCTGGCAATGGCGTTAATCAGTTTGATAACTTCCTTGGCAAAATAGTATCCCGGGGCTGCTTTGCCAGCAAAGATAAAGGTACGGGGGACGATTTCCAAATAGGGGTTTGCTTTTAAATGATTATACAAATGGAGGATCTGCAAAGCGTTCAGAAGCTGTCGTTTGTATTCATGAATGCGCTTGACCTGGATGTCAAAAATCGATTCGGGGTTTACATCAATATGATTGTTCTTTTTGATATGGTTGGATAAATGAATTTTATTTTCCAGTTTGATGTGATTGAACCGCTCAACAAACGAGGCATCGTTTTTAAAATTCATCAGGTTTTCAAGGGCATAAAGATTATTGATCCAGTCGGTACCAATGGATTCAGTAATCAAATCCCGCAGACCCGTGTTACTGTTGATCAGGAAACGACGGGGCGTAACCCCGTTGGTAACAGAACGGAAACGTTCGGGAAAGAGCTTGTAATAACCGTTAAAGGTTTCCTCTTTTAAAATTTTACTGTGAAGGGCTGCAACACCATTCACGGAGTGGCAACAAATTATGGCCAGATTAGCCATGTTGACTTGACCGTCCTGAATGATTGATAATGAACTGATTTGCAGTTCATTAAGTCCCGATTTTATTCTTAAATCTTCCTGGAATTGGCGGTTAATTTCTTCAATAATCATATAGATCCGCGGCAGTAGAAACTTCATCATGTCCACCGGCCATTTTTCCAGGGCTTCAGGCAGCACGGTGTGATTGGTGAAGGTCAGTGAGTTGACCGTAATCTTCCAGGCATCGTCCCAGCTTAATCCTTCTTCGTCCATAAAAATGCGCATCATTTCAGGGCCGCAGAGGGCGGGATGGGTATCATTGATGTGAATACAGATTTTTTCGGCAAAATCATCCAAACAATTGTTGTTATATCGTTTAAAACGTGTAATCATCCGTTTTAAACCGGCACAGACAAAAAAGTACTCCTGTTTCAACCGCAATTGTTTACCATCAAACTTGTTATCATTGGGGTACAAAATTTGAGTAATTGCCTCAGCCTCGGATTTATGACGGACGGCATCAAGGAATTGCCCCTCGTTGAAACTGGGCAGGTCGAACTCTTCAATCGGTTCTGCACTCCACAACCGTAACGAATTGACGGTATTATTGTGGTATCCTTTAATGGGGATGTCGTAGGGGACGGCTAAGATTGGTTCGTAGTTTTCATGCACAAAGGTCAGCACCCCATTGACTTTTTCAGAATGAAGATTACCATAGAACTTTACAACAACGGACTCATTGGGTTTTCTGATTTCAAAGGGATAACCGTGTCGTAGCCAGTTATCGGCCACTTCAACCTGTTCACCATTGATAATTTTCTGTTCGAAAAGACCGTGCTTATAATGGATGCCATTGCCATGAAAGGGAAATCCCAGGGTAGCCGAAGACTCTAAAAAGCAGGCCATTAATCGTCCCAATCCACCATTTCCTAAACCCGGATCAGTTTCCTGACTAAGAATCGTTTCATAATCAAGGCCCAGTTCAGCCATGGCAGTTTTGACCGTATACTCCATGTCCAGACTGTTGACATAGGCTTTGAGTAGCCGGCCAATCAAAAATTCGATGGAAAAGAGATAGACCCGCTTGTGGGGGATCTCATCGTATTGAGATCTCGTTTTTGCCCACTGGGATGCTATTTTATCCATGACAATTTCGGCTAAAGCCTGGTACTGGTCAAGGACTGATGACTCGGAAAGATATTCGCCGGATACTTCTTCAATCTTTTTTTTATAGGCAGATTTAAAGGCTGCGATTTCTTCAAGGCATTGTGATGGTTTCATGAGTATTCCTTTCGTGTAATAAACTAGTATTTTAAAGTTCGCAATTTAATCGATTTTATTTATGGAGAAGGTAAATCTTTATTTTAATACCCTTTATCATCAGAAAAAAACAAAAAAAGATTACGGCTACCCGCAATCTTTTTTGTTTATATGAGCTGACAGGAGTGGGGTGTGACCATTACAATGACAGATGAAAGTGGCTGGAGGACGATGGGGTTCAATGCAACGGCCTCGCCGGAAATCAGGTCTAAACCTTCGCAGCCAGCAAAATCCGGGTGTTTGAACAAGTGAACGGCTCGCGTGTTGCGGTTAAATAGGCAAAAACAGAGGGCATCTTCATTCCGTCGTTCAAAAACGAAAAGATCGTCACTGGCCTCATAGGGTTTCCAGGTGCCGTTTTGAAAGACCGAATGATCGGTTCGGAGTTTGGAGATCAATTGATACCAGGCGAGGAGATCGAGATCCTCATTCCCCCAGGGGTAGGTGCGTCGGTTATAGGGATCTTCAAAGCCTTGAACCCCGGCTTCATCACCGTAATACAAACAGGGAACCCCCGGAAAGGTAAACTGGATCAAACTGAGTAGTTTTAAGCGTTTTACTGCCAAAGCATACTGGGTATCGTCCAGACGATAGGTTTTATGGCAATGGTTGCCTAAAAATTTGTAGGCTTCGCCAAGGACATTAAGAATACGGCGGCGGTCATGGCTACCAATCAGGTTCATGTTTCCCATAAATTGATCCCGGGGATAGTGTTCATAGAGGGACATCATAATCCGGGCGGCGAGTCCGGAGCTTTTATCCCCAAGGATGAAGTCGATAAAGGTTTCCCGGAAAGGGTAGTTCATGACAGCGTCCAATTCATAACCGGAAAAATAGGTGCGCAGCTCATCATAAGCGACTTTGCGGGAGGCATCCTCCCAGACTTCACCAATCAGAACGCTGTCAGGGTTTTCCTCCAGCATGGCAGCTTTGAGACCCTTGATAAACGGATCCGGCAGTTCATCAGCCACATCCAACCGCCAGCCAGAAGCACCGGCGGTCATCCAGTGACGGATCACACTGTCCTTGCTCTTATAGATAAAGGCTTGAAAATTGGGATGCATTTCGTCGGTATTTGGCATCGCATCAACGCCCCACCAGCATGAGTAGGTATCGGGATAATCAGAAAATATATACCAGGGATAATAGTCTGATTCTTTTGACTGAGAAGCACCAACCTCAGGATAATTTCCATAACGATTGAAGTATAGGCTGTCATCACCGGTATGGCTGAAAACCCCATCAAGAATGATGGCGATACCCCGTTTTTTACACTCAAAAGCCAGTTTTTCAAAGCTTTCCTGGGTGCCTAAAGCGGGATCAATGGTCATATAATCACCAGTATCATAGCGATGATTACTTCGGGATTTAAAAATAGGATTCAAATACAAAATGGTGATATTCAGACTTTGCAGATAGTCCAGTTTTTCGGTGATCCCTTCCAGGGTACCGCCAAAAAAATCCCAGTATTTGATACCACCGTCTTTTTCCCGAAAATAGTGGGGGGTATCGTTCCAGTTGGGATGGAGCATCGCATCCCGATGGAAATTATTCAGATCAAAGTCGGCACCTCGATGGAAACGATCGGGAAAAATCTGGTACATGATCCCTTGGGTATACCAGGCCGGTGTCTGACGCTGCGGGTCATATACCGTAATTTGATAAGAGGGCGGCTTTGTTTCATAAATCCGACCTTCACCCCCCAATTGATCGTGTTGGGTGCCATAGGCATAGGCTCGGCCCCGGGATTCAAAGCTGAAGTCATACCAGAAGATGCCGGGAACGGTTGGCATATCCAGAGTGATTTCCCAATAATTGATTTCCCGGGATTTGATCATCGGGTGGGTTACTTCCTGGTTATCAAAAAAGGTTCGCAGCTTTAATTTTTCAATTTCAGTGGCATAGACCCGCAGTGTGACGGCATTGCCAATTGGCAGTGCGCCAAAGGGCGATCGAAAGGCCAGTTCCCATGAATGATGACGAAATTTCATAATCTTATCACTCCATTAATTTATTATAATATGAAAGATAAATATCAGCTGATTGTTTCCAGTCAAAATGGGTGTTATAGGCATTTTTTACCAGTTTTTTATAAGCTGCGGGAGAATTATGATATAGGGATACGGCATGTTGAATGGTAAAAAGCATGTCGTGGGCGTTGTAGGTTGCAAAGCTGAAACCATTACCTTTCTTTGTCTTGGCGTTAAAATAGGTGACGGTATCTTTAAGGCCGCCAGTTTCACGAACGATGGGGACAGCGCCATAACGCATGGCAATCATCTGGGAGAGTCCGCAGGGCTCAAATTTGGAGGGCATCAGGAAGAAATCACTGGCGGCATAGATTTTACGGGACAGCGCTTCATCAAAATCAATGATGGTGACCATTTTATCAGGGTAGTTGTAGGCGATGCTACGGAACAAATTTTCATAAATGGCATCACCAGTTCCCAGAATCACCAGCTGGAGATCCAGCTGCAAAATTTCATGAATAACGTTAGATACCAGATCCAGTCCTTTTTGTTCAACCAGCCGGGTGATCATTGAGACCATTGGGACATCCCCCCGGACGGGCAGATCGAAATACTCCTGTAGGGCTTTCTTGTTTTCCACTTTCTTTTTTTCCGGGTTATCATAGGGAACAAATAAAGCCGGATCGGTCTTGGAATCGTAAATGGATTCGTCAATGCCATTGAGAATCCCGACAACCTGTTGGTCGAGGTGACGAATCACGCCATCCAGTCCTTCACCATAATAAGGGTCTTTCAGTTCAGCAGCATAGGTAGGACTGACGGTGGTGATCAGATCGGCGGCGTACAGCGCCCCCTTCATCAGATTGATTTTTCCATAAAACTCCAAATCTGAGGGTAAGAAGCCCAGGTGGAGATAGGGGCTGATATCATGAAAGCCGTAAACACCCTGATAACGGATATTATGAATCGTAAAAACCACCTTTGTATCGGGAAAAGCGCGGCGGTACTGATGTTTGAGCAGGTAGGCCACAGCAGCAGTCTGCCAGTCATTGCAGTGAACTATATCCGGAGTAAAATCAAGCAGTGGTAGGGAGTCCAGCACCGCTCGGCAAAAAAAGCTGAATCGTTCACCGTCGTCATAATAACCGTAAAGCGAGGGTCGCTTGAAAAAGGCTTCATTATCGATAAAATAAAAGGTCACGCCCTCGTGCTCAGCAGTCAAAAGCCCGCAATAGTGTAGGGTGTCGGACATCCACATCTGAAAGTGTTTGAGGGGCTTTATTTTTTGACGCAGTTCTTCGGGAATGGTGCTGTAATATGGCAGGATTACCTGGGTTTTAACATCGTCAGGAAATGATTTTGGCAGAGCGCCCAGCACATCTCCCAAGCCACCACTTTTTGAAAAAGGGTAAGCTTCTGAAGTGACAAATAGGACGTTTAACATTTATATTACCGTGCCTTTCTTTAAAACAATGGGCGCATGGGGTTTGCCAACTAAGGTGGTGTGATCGCTGATTCTGCTGTCCTTGTCCATGACCACATAATTCAGATTAACATTTCGCCCGATTTCACACCGTTGCATGATGATACTATTCTGGATATGTGAACCAACATTCATTTTAGTGTCCCGGAAGATAATGCTGTGAGTAATGTTTCCTTCAATGATGCAGCCGCTGCCGACAATCGAATTGGACACCTGGGCCGGATCTTCATAGAGGGTGGGGTGGTTATCTTTGATCTTGGTATGGATGGAATTTTTGCCCAGGAAAAGTTCCTGCATAATCTCATATTCCAGCAGATCCATACTGGTTTTCATATAGTTTTCCAGGCAGTTCACCCGTTTGATATAACCGGTATGCTGAGCGCCAAAAACCCTGAGGGTATCGATATTGTATTTGATCATATCCAGCAAATCCCAGTCACCGGTACGTTCACTGAGATCCAGTAATTCCATCAGAATGGATTTTTTGATAAAAAACATCTCTGTAAAAAAATGTCCGGTGGTATGTTCCCGTTTGAAATGGAGACCGCTGACCCGGTTTTTGGCAAATTCCAGATAGAGGTCGTTATCCTTGAGATGATAAAGGGGATCATCTTTCTTAAAAATCAGGGTGATGTCACTGTCATTTTTTAAATGGATATCATAGGCATTTCGAAAATCGAAGGTAGTGACCAGATTGGGGGTAGCAATCAGCACATGTTTGGCCCCAGTGGCATCCAGAAAGCCCCGGTTATTTTGAAGATTACGGAGATTAACCTTAATCAGCCGTCCGATATGGTAATTGTTTGATCCCGAAAGGATTGAGAGATCCTGAGTTTTTCGGCTCAGGGACCACTCTTTACCAGTCCCTAGATGATCGACCAGGGAGCTGTATTTATGAGACCCGATGACGCCGATATGGGATAAACCAGAATTGACCATATTGGAAAGGGTAAAGTCAATGAGGCGATAACGTCCGCCGAAAGGCAAGGTGCTCAGGCTGCGATGGGAAAGAAAATCCTTTAGGGAGTCATCCTCGCCATCGACATTTAAGATAAGTCCAGCAACATTTTTCATTTGTTCTCAATCCTTTCAGTTATTGATGACATGTATTTCCGGAGCGGGTTCGGTGGGGTCCGTAATATAGCGGGCATCGCCTTTAATTCTAGCCCGGGCCCCAACGATGCAATTCTCTAAAATGGCACCATCCTCAATGATGGCTCCGGTATGCACAATGACATTTTTCAAGCTGGTTTTTTTATGAATCACCACATCATGGGACAAAATGGAGTTCTCAACTTTTCCAAAAATAATGCATCCATCACAGATCAGACTGTTGCTGATCTTGGCTTGAGGGCCAATAAATTGGGGATGGCGACTGGTGTTATTGGAGAAGATCCGAAAATTACGATCGCTGAGATCAAAATCGCAGTTGCAATCCAAAAGATCCATATTGGCATCATAATAGCTTTGGACGGTGCCCACATCCCGCCAGTAACCGGAGTAAGGGTAGGCAAAAATCCGTTTGCCACTTTCGTGGAGCATGGGAATTACGTTATGGCCAAAGTCGTGCTCCGATTCCCGGTTTCCGGCATCGTCAAGCAGCGCTTTTTTTAATTCTTTCCAGGTAAAAATATAGATGCCCATGGAGGCTTTGTTACTTTTAGGACGTTCTGGTTTTTCCTGAAACTCCTTAATGCAATGATCCTCATCGGTGTTGACAATACCGAAGCGGTGAGCATCTTCCCAGGGAACGTCCATCACGGCAATGGTCAGGTCGGCTTCTTTCTGTTTGTGAAAGGCCAGCATCTTGGAATAGTCCATCTTGTAAATATGATCACCGGACAGAATCAGCACATATTCGGGATCGAAGCGGTCAATAAAATCCAGATTTTGATAAATGGCATCGGCGGTTCCTGAATACCAACGGCCCCCTTTCTGCCCCATATAGGGGGGCAGGATGTGGACGCCACCCTGAACCTGATCCAGGGCCCAGGCTGAGCCATCACCAATATAATTATTGAGGATATAGGGGCGGTACTGGGTCAAAACACCGACCACATCGATATCCGAATTCATACAGTTGCTAAGCGGAAAATCAATAATTCGATATTTTCCGCCGAATAAAACAGCAGGTTTGGCGTTATTGAAAGTCAGTGAGCCTAACCGGCTGCCTTGACCGCCCGCCAAGAGCATTGCGACACATTCAGTATTCAAAGTGATACCTCCTTAAATGATTTTCCAGATTTCTCGTTGATAGTCGGCAATTGAACGATCGCTTGAGAAAACCCCGGAATTTGCTACGTTGCTGATAGACATTTTAGTCCAAATGGTCGGATTGCGGAAGAGGTGATCGACCTGATTTTGGGCATCGGCGTAGGCACTGAAATCTTTTAGAACAAAGTAGCCATCGTTGTACAACAGCAGTGAATCATAGATCGCCTGGAAGCTGAGCCCATGTCCCAGGGTGCCGTCAATCAGTTGGTGAAGAACCTGCTGAATCCGGGGATCCTGTTCAAAGATGTCGATGGAGCGATAACCGCCGTACTTTTGATAGTGATGTACCTCATCGGCAGACAGACCAAAGGTGACAATATTACTGGGACCAACGGCTTCAAGAATTTCGATATTGGCGCCATCCATCGTACCCAGCGTGATGGCGCCATTCATCATAAATTTCATATTTCCGGTGCCGGAGGCTTCTTTGCCAGCCGTTGAAATCTGTTCGGAAATATTGGCCGCCGGATAGATGATCTCGGCCAGGGAAACATTGAAGTTGGCCAGGAATACGACCTTCAATTTGTCATGGAGGGTCGGATCGGCATTGACCAGCTCGGCAATGGCGGTGATCAGTTTTATCACTTCTTTGGCATAGTAATAGCCGGGGGCCGCTTTGCCGGCAAAGATAAAGGTTCGGGGGGCCATTTCCAGGTTGGGATTTTCTTTGAGCCGATTATACAGATAGAGAACATGGAGGGCGTTTAGCAATTGTCGCTTATATTCATGAATCCGCTTAACCTGGATGTCAAAAATTGAGTGGGGATCGACGTTAATATTGTTGTGGCTGGTCATGTAATTGGCAAGTCGGAGCTTATTAGCTAATTTGACATCCTCAAACTTTTCATAAAAAACCGGATCGCTGATATAGTTGAGCAGTTTCTTCAGATGGAAGAGGTTATGTTCCCAGGCTGAGCCAATCGATTCAGTAATCAGCGTTTTCAGTTCCGGATTGCTGTTCATCAGAAAGCGTCGGGGTGAGACGCCATTGGTGACCGAGTAGAACCGGTTGGGAAAAACCTGGTAATAACCGTTGAAGGTTTCTTCCCGGAGGATTTTACTGTGCAGGGCAGCCACGCCATTTACCGAATGACTGGATACGATCGCCAGACTGGCCATGTGAACATAGTTATCCCGAATAATGGAAAGGCTGTGGTTACGCTCCAGATCGTAGGGAAATTCGCTATCAAGTTCCAGCAGAAAGCGGCGGTTGATTTCTTCTATGATCATATAAATCCGCGGCAGCAAATCCTTCATCATATCCACCGGCCATTTTTCGAGGGCTTCCGGTAATACGGTGTGGTTGGTGAAGCTCAAGGCGGCGACGGTAATTTTCCAGGAGTCATCCCAGCCCAGACCTTCTTCATCCATCAGTACCCGCATCAGTTCAGGGCCGCAGAGCGCCGGGTGAGTATCATTAATATGGATACAAATTTTGTCGCTGAAGCCATCCATCGAATTGTTGTTGGAACGTTTGAAATCCACAACAATTCGCTTGATCCCGGCACAGACAAAAAAGTATTCCTGTTTGAGGCGCAACAGTTTGCCGTCGAAACCATTGTCATTGGGATAGAGGATCTGGCTGATCGCTTCGGCTTCCGATTTGTGTCGGACGGCATTTAAAAAATGGCCCTGATTAAAGCAGGGGAGGTCAAAGGCTTCCAGCGGCTCAGCGCTCCACAATCGCAGCGAATTAACCGTTTCATTGCGGTAGCCCTTAATCGGAACATCATAGGGAACAGCCATAATCGGTTCGTAGTTTTCGTGGACAAAGGTCAGATTGCCATTGATGTTTTCGGAATGAATCTGGCCGTAGTATTTAACAATCACCGACTTATCGGGATTGCGGATTTCAAAGGGATAGCCGTTTTTGAGCCAGTTATCGGCTACTTCGATCTGTTCACCATTGATAATGCGTTGTTCAAACAGCCCGTATTTATAACGGATGCCATTACCGTGGGCGGGCATTCCCATGGCTGAAGAAGAATCCAGATAGCAGGCCATTAATCGTCCCAGACCGCCATTGCCCAACCCGGGGTCAGACTCCTGGGCAAGAATGGCTTCATAATCCAGCCCCATTTCCACTGAGCACTCCTGAACCAGGTCTTCCACCCCTAAATTACTGAGATAGGACTTCATCAGCCGTCCGATCAGAAATTCGATGGAAAAAAAGTAGACTTGCTTGGATTCATTTTTGTTATAGAGGGTATTGGTTTTAGCCCATTGGGAGGTAATGCTTTCCATTACCATTTCAGCCAGGGCCTGGTATTGTTTAAGCAGGGACGCTTCAGCCAGACAATTTCCCGAAACTTCTTCGATTTTTTTGGTAAAGGTGGCCTTATAGGCAGCTTTTATTTTTTCTCGTTCTGAAGAATTCATGGTTGTTCCTTTCGACAAAGATAGTCTTTATTTTTTTGCTTTTGTTTTTTTATCCGTTACCGGTTTGTTTTTGGCGCTTGTCCGGGGGACAACCGCTTTTAAAACAACCATTGCTGAGGGGGGTATATTGATGGAAACCGAATAATCCTGACCATGAAGCGGGGCAGGCTGGGCCTTCATGGTTTTTTTCATTTTAAAACCAGTCCCGCCATAGTTGCTGTCATCGGAATTAAAGGCCAGCCGATAATTGCCGCCAGCCGGAACGCCAATTTGATAATCGGTATAGCTCAGCGGACAGAAGTTGATAATGGTGATCAGCGTATCTTTTTCCTCGGCACCCATTCGTTTAAAAATAAGAATGCTCTGTTCGCTGTTGTTGGGTTCCAGCCACTCAAAGCCTTCCCAGCTGTGGTCATCAGTCCAGAGGGCTTTTTCTTTACGATAAAACTTATTGAGTTCTTTGATGTAGGTATGAATCTCCCGGTGTTTGGGATAATCCAGGAGGAACCATTCCAGGGATTCATCCACTCGCCATTCCAGGAAGGGGGCAAACTCGTTCCCCATAAAGGACAGTTTTTTGCCTGGATGGGTTATTAAATAACCGAAGAGGAGGCGAAACTGGTCGAACTTTTGATTGTAATCCCCAAACATTTTATCAAGGATGGTTCGTTTGCTGTGAACCACTTCATCGTGAGAAAGGGGGAGGATGAAGTTTTCATTAAAAGCATAGGCCATCGAAAAGGTCAACAGATTATGGAAGCGATTCCGAAACATTGGATCAGTTTTCATATAATCCAGGGTATCATGCATCCAGCCCATGTCCCATTTCAAATTGAAGCCCAGGCCACCTTTATCCACTGGCCAGGTGACCATCGGATAGGCAGTGGAGTCTTCGGCCGACATGATGGCAAAGGGAAAATCCCTAAAAATTATGGTGTTCAGTTCCCGGAGAAAGGACAGGGCTTCCAGGCGATCCGTGCCGCCCTGAGCATTGCGGTAAGGTTCGCCATCAAGGCCGTGGTTTAATTCAATCATGCTGGCAACGCCATCGATGCGCAGTCCATCGACATGATAACGGTCAAACCAGAAATAGGCATTGGAGATGAGAAAATCGAGGACTTCCGGTTTGCCGTAATCAAAGACCATCGTTCCCCATTGCTGGTGTTCGGAAAATTCGTATTGACAGGTACCGTCAAAATGCCGCAGGCCTTGATCATCTTTGCAGAAGTGACCGGGCACCCAATCCAGAATGACCCCGATGCCAGCCTGGTGGCAGCTATCAATGAAGTGCATCAGTCCCTGGGGATCGCCATAGCGGCTGGTCGCAGCATAATAACCGGTCAGTTGATAACCCCATGAACCATCAAAGGGATGTTCCATAATTGGCATCAACTCAATATGGGTATAATGCATTTCTACCAGATAGGGAACCAGCTGTTCGGCCAGCTCATGGTAGGTCAGATAGTCGCCGGTGTCACTGCGTTTCCAGCTGCCCAGATGGGCTTCGTAAATATTGATCGGCATTTTGAGCCAATTGGTTTGCATTCTTTTTTGGCACCAGGCGTCATCCTGCCAAGTATAACCGTCGAGTTCCCAGATAATCGAGGCGGTTTTGGGTTTAACCTCACTACAGAAGCCGTAAGGATCAGCTTTATAGGCCAGTTCACCATCTTTTTGGCGAACTGCATATTTATAAAGCAGACCTTGCGAAAGCTCCGGAATAAACAGTTCCCAAATTCCATGGGCGCCGGAAACAGGTTTCATGAGATGCTCAGTGATGTTCCAGTGGTTAAAATCGCCAACAACCGAAACACTCTGAGCTTGGGGGGCCCAAACCCGAAAAGTGACCCCTTTTTCATTCAGGTGGGCACCAAAATAGCGGTAACTGAGAAAACGCCGGTTAATGGCTGAATCTGCATGGGCATCGGTTTTTTTCATGGTATGTGTGTCCTTTCGTTAGTGGTTGGAATCGGGTGAATTAAACACCTGTTATTTTATCACAAGTCCTGGTATTGATCGGGTATCTTTTTAAACAAATAAAATCTTTTTGACAGTCGCATACCCAAAGTCATGGCTAAAAAGGGAAAGACAATTCATTGTTTTGATATAAGGACCAGTACAAATTGATTTTCCCCCCCAGATTCAAAATGACACAAATAAAGTAGATGGCCACCATCAGGGCAAAAAGTCCGCCCAGACTGCCATAGAGCGTACTGTATTTGGTTGAATGATTAATAAATAAGGTAAAAATACGAAAAGCGATATTAAGTCCCAGCGTGGCAAATAGGGCTCCGGGAAGACCATTTTTAATTTTCAAGGGCTGAGCGGGGGCCATGACATAGATCATATTAAAAATAAAGGTTGAAACGATCCAGGAAAAAGCAACCGCAAAAAAACTCAGAACCGGATAATAATAAGTATATAACCCAATTTTCTCAAAAATAACAGCACCGACGTCCGCACTGAAAATATAGGCCACCGCAATCAATAAAATGGCCAGTGTGAAAAGAATCGTAAACAGAAACGAATAGAGCCAGATTTCTCTGAGGTTTCGGGTTTCTTCCCGGCCATAGGTTTGATTAATACCGATCATGACTGCTCGGGTGGCCAGGGATGAAAAGAAGAAAGCCAGAAGAATCAGACTGTACTGGGAACCGGAAACCTGACTGATCAGGCTGTTGAGTAAACCAGTTACATATTCATAGGAAAGCTCTGGCAAAAATGTTTTTAAAATTTCATAGAGATAGGTTTCGAAGGGTTTGATAAAATTTCCGATAAATGAAATCAGAAAAAGCAGGAGGGGGAAAAAAGCTAACAACAGGTAAAATGACATTTGCGTGCAGATTCCTGAAAAATCGGTTTTTTCGAAATCCTCCCGGATGAAGTTGATCAGTTTCACAAGTTTTAAATTCATGATCCGTTTGATCATTTGGCGGCCTCCGTTTCACAAAATAATGACTGTTTTGTTCCGTAAAGATTCACAACGCCGCCTAAGGTAAGGCTGAAACAGATCAGGTAGACAACAAAAAACAAGGAGAAGGGTCCTTGGAGATTAAAGAAAAAACTGTTGAAATCAAGGACGGTATCGGCAAACAGGGCATAGAGCAAAAGAATGATAAACCAACTGATGCTGACAAAAGCGCCACCTGGCAGGGCTTCCCAAAAACCAAGATGGTTTTTGGGGGCATACATATAAATCAGTGTAAAGATCAGGGTCGGCACAATGAGCAGATAAAGCAGCGTAAAGAGAACAATAAAAACTGCGAAAAATTGCGACAAATTCAGAGCATGAAAAATAAAAGAAAGCAGTTTTTCACCGAATAGATAGAAAAAAACCGTGAAAAAGATAATCAGCAGAAATAAAAACAGATATAGAATCGATTGGATCCAGAGCGCAACACTGCCCCGGGTTTCTTTTTGGCCAAAGATCCGGTTTAAAGAAGTGATCAGGGAATGCATGGCCGAAACGGAAACATATAAAATGAAAAATCCCAGGATCAGATTGGTACCCAATGAAAAAGAAATGGTATTGGCATTTTCCATGGCCAGATTAACATAATTCATTATCGATTGTGGTAGTATTTTTGAAAAGGCAAAAATCAGGGTTTCGTTGACACTGGCGGAAAACCAGTTGATGAAACTGTAGAGCAGCATCAAAAAAGGAACAAATGCCGACAGGGTTCGGTAGGACATTTGAGCCGAAAGGTTGATAATATTATTCTTTCTTCCCTGGACAAATAAAAAGCGGCTGAAGCATTTAAAAAACGTCATGAGCTCCTCCAAATCCACTTATAAACTTGAATTGATTGAACCACAGTATAACATAGTTTCGATTTAAATTGAAGCAAAACCGCTAAAGTAAAAAATGGAAAGTTGGAAAAAAAGATGGTATAATAAAAATTGATCGTTTAGAACAAGCACATCACACCGAAAAATTCAGAAAATAGCAGTATGGAAAGGAAATAGTAAATTAAATGGGAAAAACGTTAACAGAAAAGATTATTGCGGCGCACCTTGTAGTGGGAGAAATGATCAAAGGTGAAGAAATTGGAATTCGAATTGATCAGACCCTGACTCAGGACTCCACCGGAACAATGGCCTATTTACAGTTTGAAGCCATGGAGGTGCCCCGGGTTAAAACCAAAAAATCCTTGGCCTATATTGATCACAACATGCTCCAGGAAGGCCCGGAAAACATGGATGATCACCGCTATATTCAGAGCGTGGCCAAAAAACATGGCGTTTATTATTCAAAACCGGGCAACGGCATTTGCCACCAGGTTCAGATTGAACGCTTTGGAGTGCCGGGCGATACGCTTTTAGGATCGGATAGCCATACGCCCACCGGTGGCGGTATCGGGATGCTGGCCATTGGGGCCGGTGGTCTGGATGTGGCTGTGGCCATGGCTGGCGACCCTTATTATATTACCATGCCCAAAGTGGTTAAGGTGGAATTAACCGGCAAGCTGCGCACCGGGGTATCATCCAAGGATGTGATCCTGGAAGTGTTACGTCAATGTACCGTTAAAGGCGGGGTTAACAAGGTGTTTGAATACACGGGTGACGGTGTAAAGACCCTGACTGTACCGGAGCGAGCCACAATTACCAACATGGGTGCTGAGTTGGGAGCAACCACCTCGGTATTTCCGTCCGATGAAATGACCCGGGTATTTTTAGAAGCTCAAGGCCGTGGCGGGGATTATATTGAGCTATCCGCTGATGCCGATGCCATCTATGATGAAATCGTCACGGTTGATATGGATGCCTTAGAACCATTGACTGCCTGTCCACACAGTCCAGACAAGGTGGTTAAAATTTCAGAAATTGAAGGTTTGGCGGTTAATCAAGTGGCCATTGGCAGCTGTACAAACTCCTCCTGGTTGGATTTGATGAAGGTGGCCGCCATTGTTAAAGGCAAAACCGTAGCTGAAAATGTTTCGCTGGTGATTGCCCCAGGTTCAAAACAAGTACTGACTATGTTGGCCGAAAACGGCGCCCTGGCAGATCTGCTAAACGCTGGCGCCCGGGTGCTTGAATGCGGCTGTGGCCCCTGTATTGGGATGGGTCAGGCACCTTCCACCGATGCGGTGTCATTACGAACCTTCAACCGGAACTTTTTTGGCCGCTCCGGAACGCCTTCTGCCGATGTCTACCTGTTAAGCCCGGAAGCTGCAGCGATATCCGCCCTGGAAGGGGTGCTGACCAATCCTTTGGGAAAAATTGATTTGCCGAAAATTGCCATGCCGGAGCACTTTTTACTTAACGATACCATGGTGATGGCACCAGCCCCGGAAGGCGTCGAGGTGGAAGTCATTAAAGGACCAAATATCAAACCTTTCCCAGCTACCCAGCCACTTAAAAATACTGTCGCTGGTAAAGCTTTAATTGTGGTCGAAGATAATATCACCACCGATCATATTATGCCTTCCAATGCCAAATTACTGCCCTATCGTTCCAACATTCCCTATCTGTCAAACTATTGCCTGGCCCCTTGTGATGCCGAATTCCCACAGCGGGCCCTGGATAATGGCGGCGGCTTTATTGTCGGCGGCTCCAACTATGGTCAGGGTTCCAGCCGGGAGCATGCGGCGCTGGCACCGGTATACTTGGGGATTAAAGGGGTGGCGGTTAAATCCTTTGCCCGGATTCATAAAAACAATCTGATCAACAATGGGATTCTGCCCCTGGTGTTTGCAAGCGAAGCTGATTATGATACCATTGAACTAAACGATGAGCTGGTCATTGAAAATGCCCTGGAAGCGGTTAAATCAGGCAAGGCCAACCTGATTAATAAAACCAAAGGGTTAACCTATGTAATGCTTTTGGAAGTTTCCGAACGTCAAAAAGAAATGCTGTTGGCCGGTGGGTTGATCAACCTGATTAAATTAAAAAAATAATTTAATAAAATTCATTTAAGCAAAAATAAATCGTCAATTTTCGGGTAAATATCCTCTAATTGGCGATTTTTTATAGTCATAAAACGAGGAGGAAAAAATGAATTATGAAATTAAGGGAGGAAATCTCCCGGTGGTAACAGTGACGTTAAACAGCGGCGAATCAATGTTTACCGAGTCGGGGGGAATGTCCTGGATGTCGGAAAATATCCGGATGGAAACCAATACCAAAGGTGGTCTGATGAAGGGGTTAAGACGAACCCTGGCGGGGGATTCTTTATTTATGACTACTTATACGGCAGAGCGAAGCAACAGCCAGATTTCTTTTTGTTCCAGTTATCCGGGCGAAATCAAAGCGCTGACACTGCAGCAAGGGCAGTCGATTATCTGCCAGAAAAGCAGCTTTTTGGCGGGTGAATCGACGCTGGATGTGGATATGTACTTTAAAAAGAATATCGGGGTTGGCTTTTTTGGTGGTGAAGGTTTTATTCTGCAAAAACTTTCAGGACCGGGAACCGCTTTTATTGAAATGGATGGTGCCATGGTTGAATATGATCTGGCACCCGGCGAAGTGATCAAAATCGATCAGGGTCACATTGGTATGTTTGAAGAATCGGTGAGTTTTGATATTCAGGCCGTCAAGGGCATGAAGAACATCTTTTTAAGCGGCGAAGGATTATTCCTGGCCACCTTAAAAGGGCCGGGAAAAGTCTGGTTGCAAACCATGCCGCTGAGCCGACTGGTTCAGCTGGTGGCTTCAAGTTTACCGCCAAGAGGGTAGGTGGTCAATAAATTTTTCTAAACCAAATAAGCGCCATGCCGATACGGCTGTATCCGGCATGGCGCTTATTTGGTGCAACGTTTTACGGGGTCACATTGACATAATTATCCGGCAGCTCATCAAAAAACATAATCCCCAGACAATTGGTGCCAATATGAACGGTCAGGGTGGAACCAGCTTTTTCAGGCAGCAAAAAGTTCTTAATCCCCAATTCTTTTTCAAAATATTTCCGGGCCTTATCCTGGAGATCGGTCGCCGTACTCTGGATCATCCCGAGGATTTGATTCTTATTTGTCATTTTTTCTTCAACAATGGCAAACAGAGTCTTTAAGGCTTTTTTCTGGCCGCGGATTTTTTCATAGACCAGAATCTCGCCGTCTTTAAAGTATAGGATCGGAACGATTTTTAACATATCCCCAAGCATTGCTGCATTTCGGCTGATTCGGCCGCCCTGGGCCAGCCATTTGATATCGCCGACCATAAAAAAGATCTGAGCGTGGTGGGCCAGAAAATTCATTGTTTCAACAATTTCGTCATAGGGACGGTTGAGCTTGTTGAGCTTGAGTCCCTGATAAAGAATCAATGCCGAACCAGTGGTGGCAGAAAGAGAATCGACAATGGCGACTTTGCGCTCTGGATATTTTTCCAGCAAATCCTGAGCCAGCAGCCGGGCAGTCTGGTAGGTGCCGGAAAGCTTGGAGGAGAGTACCAGATAGATGACATCATCACCGTTCTTAAGGTGTTTTTCAATCGTGTTGGTGATATCCAGCGGTTGAATTTGAGCGGTTTTTGGAAAGAGTTTACTGTTAGTATTGACAAAATCCACGACCATTTCCGGGGTAATGTTAATGCCATCGAAGTAGGTTTTATCATCCAGGGTTACGGGAAAGGGTAATATATCAAAATCATAGCGATTCAGAATGTCGCTGTTGGTATCACACATGGAATCGACAATAAATTTTATAGCCATTAAGGTACATCTCCTTTTGTTTAGTGCCTTTTCGTTTAGTACAGAATATTTTATCATGAACCTGTTTTCATTACAATGCGCCAACAGGCGGTTTAAACAGTCATTCGGTTATTTTATGGAAGATTTGTGATTATACCAAAAAAATGTTAAACTATTCTTTGATATTTACACCAATTAATTAAAATGTGGAATTAAGAAATTTAGAAATGGAGTATTTTGTGGAAAATATTATTAACCAACTGGCAAAAGAATTTTCAATACGCCCCCAGCAGGTGGAAGATACCATCAATTTAATCGATGGGGGAAATACCATTCCCTTTATCGCCCGTTATCGAAAAGAGGTCACCGGAAATCTAAGTGATGCACTATTGCGGGATCTGGATGTGCGGTTAACATATTTACGAAAACTGGAAAAACGAAAAGAAGAGGTTACCGGTAGTATTTTGGAACAGGGCAAGCTGACCCCTGAACTAAAAAGCGCCATTTTAAAAAGCCAAACCCTTCAGGAAGTGGAAGACCTCTACCTGCCTTATAAACAGAAAAAGAAAACCCGGGCATCAGTGGCCCGGGAAAAAGGGTTAGAACCTCTGGCACTGCAGATCTTAGCCCAAGAGTTAACTGAAGCCGAGTTGGAAACAGCGGCGTTTAAGTACATTGACGCCGAAAAAGAAATCGCCACCGTCGACGAAGCACTGCAACTGGCCATGGATATTATCGCCGAAGTAATTTCGGATACGGCTACTTACCGGGGCGTGATAAGGAAGTGTACCTTCGACAAGGGCCAGATCAAATCCACCGTGGTCAAGGGAAAAGAAGCGGAAAACCCGGAGCTGGAAATGTATTTTGATCATACTGAAGCGATCAAAACCATTAAGGATCACCGGATTCTGGCAATTAACCGGGGCGAAAAGAAAAAAGCCCTGTCGGTTAAGTTGTTGGCACCGAGCGAGGAAATTCTTGCCTACCTGAAGAAGGAATTGCTAAAAGCCCAGCCCTCAAGCTATCTGTTAAATGCCATTGATGACAGTTATACCCGGCTGATTGCGCCAGCCATTGAGCGGGAAATCCGGACGGCACTAAAAGAGCGGGCGGAAGAGGGGGCCATCAAGATGTTTGCGCTAAACCTTAAAAAACTGCTGCTCCAGCCACCCTTTAAAGAAAAAGTCACGATGGGCTTTGACCCGGCCTTCCGAACCGGCTGTAAGATTGCCATTCTTGATGCGGTCGGAAAGGTGCTGGACTATACCACCATTTATCCCACCTTTGGCAAGGGTCAGGCCGAAAAAGCGGAAAAAGAGTTGATTGAACTGATTGAACGCCATCAGGTCGATATTATTGCCATCGGCAATGGTACCGCTTCCCGGGAGTCCGAGCAGTTTGTGGCTGAAACCATCAAAAAAACCACGGTGCCGGTTCAGTACATTGTGGTCAACGAGGCCGGGGCTTCGGTTTATTCGGCCTCAGAGCTGGGCACTGAAGAGTACCCGGATATCAATGTCTCCATCCGGGGGGCCATCTCGATTGGGGGGCGGCTTCAGGATCCGTTGTCGGAGCTGGTAAAAATTGACCCGAAGCACATCGGGGTGGGGCAGTATCAGCACGACGTCAATCAGAAGGAACTGGAGCGGGTACTGGAAGCAACGGTTGAAGATGCTGTTAATAATGTCGGGGTTAACGTTAACCGGGCTTCGGTGGCACTGCTCAAGTACGTAGCTGGGGTCAACAAAACCATTGCCAATAATATTTTGGATTATCGCAACAGCGTCGGCCCGATTAAGAATCGAAAAGAATTGATGAAGGTCAAAGGGTTGGGTGCCAAAGCCTATGAACAATGCGCCGGGTTTTTGCGGATTGATGACGGCGATAACATCCTCGATAATACCGGGGTTCACCCGGAGGCTTATAAAAGTGTCGAAAAACTCTTGAAATTAAAAGGGATTAAAAAAGAAAAGCTGGGTAGCCGGGAACAACAGGATTTGTTTAATGATATGAATTATTCGGAAATGGCGGCCCAGCTGGAAATCGGGATTCCAACCCTATACGATATTGTCAAGGAACTAAAAAAACCGGGACGGGATCCCCGGGAGAATGCGCCCAAGCCCCATTTGCGGTCTGATGTTTTATCGATGAGTGATCTGGAAGTGGATATGGAACTGACAGGCACGGTAAGGAACGTCATCGATTTTGGTGCCTTTGTCGATATTGGGGTTCATCAGGATGGCCTGGTGCATATCTCCCAAATCACCGATCGCTATATTAAGCACCCGTCCGAAGCGGTTTCTCTGGGGGATGTGGTAACCGTTAAGGTGCTGGCGGTGGATCTGAAAAGAAAACGAATCAGTTTAACCATGATTATATAACCACGATTATTAAAAAAATATTGACAGCGGGATAAGTTTTTTATAAAATAAAAGGCTTCTCCCTTTTTTTTGTGTTATAATAACTCCAGAATCGATGATAGGAGTGGATAAAATGTACAAGATTGGGGATAAAATTGTTTATCCAATGCACGGAGCGGGTATCATTGAAGCAATCGAAGAACGAGAAATATTTGAAGAAACGAAACCTTACTACATCATGCAGATCGTGTCCGAAGGTTTGCAGATTTTAATTCCGGTTGATAAAGTCGATGATATTGGGGTAAGAACCATCGTGAACCAGTCAGTAATTGATGAGATGATCGAGTCGCTAAAATTACCGATGGATGTGATGGAAAAAAACTGGAACCGACGATATCGGGAACATCTGGAACGTTTAAAAACCGGTGATATTTTTGAAGTCGCCAAGGTCGTTAAGAATCTTATCTTACTGGATCGATTAAAAGGCCTTTCAACCGGGGAAAAGAAAATGCTCAATAATGCCCGGAATTTCATCGTCAGCGAAATGGTCTTGATTCAAGATAAGGATAAAGAAGAAATCCTGGATTTGATCAATAGTTCGGTACAAAGTGAGGCGTGAATTTCGCGCCTTTTGTTGTATTTAATAGTTTAGTCTTAAGAATTGGATGCTATAATTCGAGGTAATGTTTTAGAAAGGAGGTGAAGATAGTGATACAAAAGATACTTCGCGTGTCATTTGGAATTATTGGAATTCTGGTTGGGATAGCCCTGGCCAATGTATTGATAACCAATTCGTGGATCTTGAAAACCATGCAAATTAATCGTACACCTGAATTGGAAATTATTTTTTATGCGGCTTTCATCGTTCTATTCGGACTTATATTTTTCATTCTATTTCCCCTAATGCTAAAAGGCGTAAAAAAGTTGACAAAAATTGTTGAGGCCAGCATGGAAAATGTTCGTCTCATTGACGTTGGCCTGGGCATTGGTGGTTTGGTGATCGGTTTAGTAATTGCCATGCTGATCAGTTTTGCTTTTTCGCAGATTCCGATTCCCTGGATTGGCGGACTCTTAACGATCAGCATTTATATTGTGCTGGGATACATTGGCTTTTCCTTACCAATCAAAAAACGGGAAGATATTCTCCAGGCATTTCAGAGTGCCAAGCGGGAAAAGGACGCCAATGTAACCTTAGGCCAAAAGCGCCCGGCCAAAAAGAAAGGCGCAGCGATTCCCAAACTGTTGGATACCAGCGTGATCATTGATGGACGGATATTTGATATCTGTAAAACCGGTTTTATTGAGGGCCCTCTGGTAATTCCGGTATTTGTGCTCAATGAACTCCAACTGATTTCGGATTCGGCCGATGAACTCAAACGAAATCGGGGCCGTCGGGGTTTGGATATTTTAAATAAAATTCAGACGGATCTGGAAATCGAAGTGCAAATTACTGAAGAAGATTTTGAAGACACCCATGAGGTCGATTCAAAACTGGTTAAACTGGGTAAATCAACCAAAGGCAAGATTCTGACCAACGACTATAATCTGAACAAGGTCGCCACGGTTCAAGGGGTGGATGTGCTTAATATTAATGAGTTGGCCAATGCCGTTAAGCCGATTGTGTTGCCCGGGGAAGAGATGAAGGTTCTTCTGGTTAAAGGGGGAAAAGAAAACGGCCAGGCGGTGGCCTATCTGGATGATGGAACCATGATCGTTGTTGAAAATGGCAAGAAATATATTGGCTCCTCCACGGCTGTTATTGTTACCAGTATTCTGCAAACAGCAGCCGGTCGAATGATTTTTGCAAAACCCAAAAAATAATGTCATGCAATTATAATTTAAATGTAAACACCAGCGTTTGGGCTGGTGTTTTTATTTCGGCGTTTTTTAACAAATTTATTGTAATTGCTCAGGGCTTTACGTATAATGAAATAAGTATTGTTAATAATCAGGGTGGTGCCAGAAATGGAATTGTCTGAAATAAAGTAGTTAAAATGGGGATCACAATGCAATTACCTGAAGCCTTTAAGGAAAAAATGAAAAATCTGATGGGCGCATCCTATCAGAGTCTGCTGGATTCCTATGACCAGCCGGAGAGCAAGGGGATTCGCACCAATACCCTGAAGCTTACGCCTGATGAACTGGCCAATAAATTACCGTTTAAGACCCAGAGTGTGAACTGGTGTAAAGATGGATTCTATATTGATCATACGGTGCGGCCGGGCAAAAATCCCTATTATTATGCCGGGCTTTATTATGTTCAGGAACCGACAGCGATGGCGGCGGTTGAAGTGCTTGACCCTCAGCCGGGGGATTGGGTCCTGGATCTTTGTGCGGCACCGGGAGGGAAATCCACCCAAATCGGAGCCCGACTTCAAGGAGTGGGGGTGCTGGTTGCCAATGAGCTGGTTAATTCCCGGGCTGGTGTCCTTTCTACCAATATTGAGCGGATGGGGATCACCAATGCCCTTGTGACCAACGAATTTCCGGAACGGTTGGTGGATTCTTTTTATGAGCGCTTTGATAAGATATTAGTCGATGCCCCCTGCTCTGGCGAGGGGATGTTCCGTAAAGATCCTGGTGCGCTGGCTGACTGGAGTCTGGAACGGGTTGACCGTTGTCGGGGAAAGCAGGAAAAAATACTGGAAAGTGCCCATCGTCTGCTAAAACCCGGCGGGGTGCTGGTTTATTCAACCTGTACCTTTTCACCGGAAGAAAATGAACAAATGATCGAAGCGTTTATCGAAAAATATCCCTATGAAGTGGAAACGGTTGAGTTACCCGGGATTACTGATCATGGCCAGGTTGCCTGGACCCGAAAGCAGCAGCAGGCCATTGCCAAAACGCTGCGGATTATGCCAATGACAGTCAAAGGTGAGGGGCATTTTATTGCCAGACTAAAAAAACTGCCAGGCCTGGCTGAGAACCTTGATATTAAACAGGGATATGCCAAATCCCGCTTGAAAAAGGCAACTCGGATGGAGTTGCAGGACTATAGTGATTTTGCCAAAAACAACCTTGACCCGGAATTTTATCAAAAAATTGCAGACCGGCTCTATCTTTTGGGAGAACATCTCTATGCTATCCCGACAGGGATTTTACTCGAGCGGATTGCCAATTTAAAACTGTTGCGTCCTGGTCTTCACCTGGGCACCTTTAAGAAAAATCGTTTTGAGCCCAGCTATGCGCTGGCTATGGCGCTTGACTTATCGCAGGCCCGAAACAGCTGCAATTTAAACGATGAAGAGCTGGCCTACCAGTATTTAAAGGGGGAGGCATTAAATCGCAAGGCTCCCAAAGGGTGGGTTCTGATTGGTTACAATGGCTATCCGCTGGGATTTGGTAAAGCCAGCGAAGGGTTGATCAAGAACCACTACCCCAAGGGTTTGAGAATCAGAAAAAAATAGGAGAAAGCAGATGAAACACCAGGTGAACGAAAAAAATGTTCACCCCAGTGCGGTGATTGCCGAAGCGGTCACGATGGGAAATGAAACCACCATTGGTGCCGGGGCAATTGTCGGCGCCGGGGTTTCCATTGGAGAGAATTGTCAGATTGGTACCGGGGTGATCATCGAAGCAAACACCAGGGTTGAAGATAACTGTGTTTTGGAGCCTGGAGTGATTATTGGAAAAGATGTGACCATCGGTCATCATACCAAAATCGGAATGGGCGCCAGAGTTACCAACAAGGTAACGATTGGTTCCGGTTCGATCATAAAAATTGGTGAAATTATCTTAAAAGATATGATTTATAAAATGGTATTTAAGCGGGGTGCCTGGATTTACCGGGAGGACAGTTTGGATCATAAAAATGAAGAATGAGGGAAAAAATGAATCAGAAAGACTTTACTTGTTTAAAAGAAGCGTTGGAAAAGAAAAAAAAGATTTTAGTGTCCAGCTGTTTGCTGGGAATGAAGATTAATTATGAGGGTAAAGCCCATCCGGTCAACGAACTGCGACAGCTCTTTCTGCAGGGACAGGCTATTCCAGTTTGTCCGGAGGTGCTGGCAACCATGCCAATCCCCCGGGATCCGGCGGAAATAGTCGTGGTCAATGGGGAGCGGAAAGTGTATAATAATAAAAAAATAGATGTGTCTGAAGAATATCTGCTGGGAGCGCAACGGACTTTAGACACAGCCCGAACATCAGGCGCTAAAATTGCCATTATGAAAAGCAAGAGCCCTTCCTGTGGCTGTGGTAAAATTTATGATGGCACCTTCAGTGAGAATCTGGTTAGTGGGGATGGTATCACTGTCGCCCTATTAAAAGAAAATGGCATTCGGGTTATTACTGAAGAAGATTTTTTAGAGTGTCTGAAATAGCCGGGTCTTTGTGAAGGGGTCGCAAAGCGGACTGATAGTTGTTATCATTGATACAATCATAATAACGAGATCTCGAAAGAAAAGTGAGGAAAAGATATGAAAAACAAACTCAATATCGGCGTGGTTTTTGGAGGCCAGTCGGGCGAGCATGAGGTTTCCAGAGTCTCTGCTTACAATGTTTTAGGGGTTATTGATCGGAGTAAGTATAACATTGTTACCATCGGGATCTCAAAGCAGGGGAAATGGTATTTATACTCCGGTGATGCCGAAAAAATCAAGGATGGTTCCTGGGAGCAGGATCAAGACAACCTGATTGCTGATTTTTCAATTTTCTCGCATCCGGAAATCGCTAAAATTGATGTTTTTTTTCCTGTTCTTCACGGACCAATGGGAGAAGATGGGACCATCCAGGGTGTTTTTGAAATGCTCAACAAACCCTATGTGGGGTGTGGGGTGTTAAGCTCAGCGGTGGGAATGGATAAGGTCTTCTCCAAGATTATGTTCCAAAGCGTGGGAATCCCCACCGGCAAATATATCTATTTTCGGGAAAATGAGTGGAAACGAGATGCAGACAGCAAAATTGTCGAGATCGAAGCGGATCTGGGTTATCCGATTTTTGTTAAACCGGCCAATATGGGCTCCAGCGTGGGCATCAGCAAAGCGCATGACCGAAACGAGCTGGTTGCTGCCATTAATGAAGCATTTATCTATGACAATAAATTGATTCTGGAAGACTTTGTCAAAGGCAGAGAAATCGAATGTGCTGTGTTGGAAGTCGGAGACGTCATTCGTGCCTCGATTCCCGGAGAAGTCATTCCTTCAAAAGAGTTTTATGATTATGAAGCCAAATACTCAGCGACCGAAGATTCCAAGGTGGTCATTCCGGCTGAGCTATCTCAGGAAGTTACCGAAAAAGTCAGAGCCTATGCCATTAAAGCCTTTGAAGCCATTGAAGGTTCCGGCTTGACCCGGGTCGATTTTTTTGTCACGGATGATGAACGCATTTTAATCAATGAAGTAAACACCCTGCCGGGATTTACCAACATCAGTATGTATCCAAAAATGTGGGAAGCCACCGGAATTGGGTATATAGAACTTGTAGATCTGATTATTGCGTCAGCCAAGCGGAAACGCACCACAACCAACTAGGTTGTCCGATTTCTTTATGATGCGTAATCCTAATAAAAACTTAAACGGATAATTTTTCTTGATAAAAAAACCCAACAATGGTTTAATAGTGGGAGAAATTATACCTCTAGGAGGAGACCAATGACTGAAGAAAGAAAAAAAGTGTGGTTATCCATTTCGGGAACCGTCAAAAACGAAGAAGAAAAGGATACCCTGGAGTTCCTGACCGAAGGAGATTTATATAAAGAAGCCAACAGGTCCTGTGTAACATATCAAGAATCGGAAGTTTCCGGGATGGAAGGAACAATCACCACCGTTTGTGTTGATGCGCAAAAAGTATCAGTCATTCGTCTGGGAACCACCAATTCCATTATGGAATTTGAGCGGGGAAAACGAAACCTGACCTGGTATTCCACCCCTTACGGGGATGTGACCATGGGGATTTTAACCAAGGATGTATTTGTCAATTATAATGAGGATAAAGAGCCCACCAAGGTGTCCATCGATTATGACATCGAAATTGAAGGGGTGACCAATTCTCAGAATATTCTAAACATCAAAATCACCCAATAAAAATGGCAGCAATGCCAATCACAGGAGAAGCGCCAGTTGCGCTTCTCCTTTAAATTTCACCTGACCAGCAGAATTAAAAAGTCACGAGTTACTGATAATAAAAAGAAAAGTGAGAGGAAACAAAGGATGTACATACGTGAAAAGATCACCAAACAGATTAAAACAATCATTGGCGATGCGCTGAATCAAACGGTTGAATCGGGGGCATTGACCATTGAAACCATGCCAGATCTTTTTCTGGAGATTCCCAGAGAAAAAGAACATGGTGAGTATTCGACCAATATCGCCATGCAGCTGCCCAAACAGACGAAAAAAGCGCCCCGTTTTATTGCCGAAACCCTGGTGGCAAATATGCAAATTGCCGACTCCTACATTGAATCCATCGAAATAGCCGGACCGGGCTTTATTAATTTTAAACTCAAACCCTATTGGCAGTATGCGGTTTTAGCCGAAGTGGCAGATTTGAAAGCCGATTACGGCCGGAGTCAGAAAAATGCCGGAAAGAAATTTAACCTGGAGTTTATTTCGGCCAATCCGACCGGACCGATGCACATGGGCAATGCCCGGGGTGGAGCTATTGGCGATATCTTAGCGGCAGTGGCTGATTGGACCGGCTACGCCGTCACCCGGGAATTTTATATTAATGACGCCGGAAACCAGATTGTCAAATTCGGTGATTCTCTCGATGCTCGCTACCGACAATTGATGGGCGAGGATATTCCCTTTCCGGAAGATGGATATCAGGGAGAAGACATTACCGACCATATGAAAGCATTTATTGCAGCCAATGGTGATGTCCACCGCTTACTGACACCGGAAGAACGCAAACCAATTTTGATTGATTATGCGCTGAACAAAAACCTCAGCCAGATGAGAAGCGATCTCGAAGCCTATGGAATCCGCTATGATGTCTGGTTTTCGGAACAGAGCCTTTATGACAGCGGTGCCATTGAGAAGACCATTGAGCTGCTCGGAAAGGGGGGCTTTACCTACGAACAGGAAGGCGCCTTATGGTTTAAAGCAACTGAATTCGGTTCCGATAAGGATGATGTATTAATCCGGGCCAATGGATTACCCACCTATTTTATGGCTGATATCGCCTATCACATGGATAAGTTTATCAACCGTGGATTTGATCGCTGTATCAACGTCTGGGGGGCTGATCACCACGGTCATGTAGCTCGCCTTAAAGGCGCTTTAACGGCAGTTGGAATTGATGCCAGTAATTTTGAGGTGGTCATCATGCAACTGGTACGCTTGCTTCGAAACGGTGAAGTGGCAAGAATGTCCAAACGCCAGGGAAAAGCCATTGCACTGACCGATCTCATCGATGAAGTGGGCGTTGATGCCACCCGCTTTTTCTTCAATCTGCGCTCGCCGGACAGTCACTTTGACTTTGATCTGGATTTGGCCATTGAGCAGTCCAATGACAATCCGGTGTTTTATGTGCAGTATGCCCATGCCCGAATCTGTAGCATTATTCGCCAGATGACCGAAGAACTGGATCAGACGATTCCCCTGGATTACAGCCGCCTGGTTGAAAAAGAAGAATTGAATCTGATGGAAATCCTTGCTAATTTCCCGGATGAAATTTTGACTGCTGAAGATAAATTGGATCCCAGCCGAATTACCCGCTATGCCATTGATCTGGCCGCAGCCTTCCACAGTTTTTATAATGCCTGCCACGTTCGGGTTGACGACAAGGCTTTAATGAAGGCCCGAGTTGCGCTGATTGAGGCAACAAAGCAGGTTATTCAAAATGCTCTGGGTATTTTGGGAGTATCGGCTCCGGAAAGAATGTAAAAATGAAAACAGAATCAGGAATCTTTGACCGAACCGAAAAACTGATTGGAAAACCCGGTTTGGAGATTCTAAAAAATTCAAGAATCATCCTGTTCGGGGTTGGTGGTGTTGGTTCTTTTGTGGCCGAAGCTTTAATTCGCAGTGGGGTTGGTTTTTTAACAATTGTGGATAAAGACATCATCGATCCCAGTAATCTGAATCGTCAGATTATGGCCAATGTTAAAACCATCGGTAAGAAAAAAGTGGATGTCATGGCCAGAAGACTGATTGCCATTAATCCGCTTTCGATTGTTCATCCGATGCATAAATGCTATACCCCTGAGAATTATCAGGAATTTCATCTTCAGGACTATGATTATATCATCGATGCGGTGGATATGGTGACGGCAAAAATCGATCTGGTCATTAAAAGTCAGCAAAACAAGGTGCCGATTATCAGTTGTATGGGAACGGGAAATAAGCTCGATGCTAGCCGCTTTAATATTACTGACATCTATGAAACTTCGGTTTGTCCGCTGGCCAAAGTGATGCGAAAAGAACTGCGGGAACGGGGGGTAAAATCACTAAAAGTGCTTTATTCCACTGAAGAACCGATTATCCGAGAAACCCCGCCCGGCAGCATTGCCTTTGTCCCATCGGTAGCCGGTCTTTTGATTGCCGGAGAAGTGGTCCGGGATCTGTTAAAAACGAACAGCGGACATGAGGATTAATATTTTGACAATAGTCACCAGATCAAATAGCTTAAAAGCCATTTAAGTTATTTATTTGGTGGCGTTTTTTTGTTTGCTTTATGTTATAATTTTTAATGAAAATTCAAGTTCAGAGAAATTCACAGGATCGGCCTCGAAGCATACAGCCGGAAAAACAATTTAACCTCTGAATTGAGACAAAAGTTTTCGAAAAAAGATATTATTTTATCATTTGCAAAAATAAAAGTGTTATTCAGATGGATTCTGGGTGCATTTCGGGATCGCCAGATGTAAATTTGTGGAAACGAAAATAATCTGTACAAATGGCTGAAAATGTGGTTAAATTTATTTGGAAACGAGCTGGAAGGAGTAAAATGATACGGATCGGAATTGGTTATGATGTCCATCGTTTAGTAAAAAATCGATCACTCATTTTAGGCGGTGTAAAAATAGATCATTCTTTGGGGCTAAAGGGCCATTCGGATGCGGACGTATTGGTGCATGCCATTATGGATGCCTTGTTAGGCGCCCTGGCATTGGGCGATATCGGCAAACATTTTCCGGATGCTGATGCCGCCTACAAAGATTGCGACAGTTTGCTGCTACTTAAAAAAGTGGGACAATTGGTGGCAGAAAATGGATATATAATTAACAACATCGATTCAACGATTATTGCACAAGCCCCAAAGCTTGCGCCGTATATTGAAATGATGGTGGAAAATATCAGAATTACTCTGGATTTATCCAGAGGTTGTGTTAGTGTAAAAGCGACAACCGAAGAAGGTCTGGGTTTTACTGGAAGTGAACAGGGAATCGCTGCCAATGCAGCGGTGAGTCTTTTGAAGGGAGAAAAAAGCAGATGATCGGTATTATTGCAGCCATGGACAGTGAGGTTCGTGACATCAAAGCGGCGATGGAAGATGGGATCAAGGTTCATCACGGAGGAATGACTTTTTTTAAAGGAAAACTTCATCAGAAAGAAGTGGTGGCTGTCAAAAGTGGAATCGGAAAAGTTAATGCCGCCATGTGTGCTCAGGTATTGATTGACATTTTTAAAGTAACGGCCATTATCCATGTAGGGGTAGCTGGTGCAGTGCATCCCGAGCTGGAAATTGGTGACATCGTTATTTCTGAAGACAGTTGTCAATATGATATGGATGCCCGGGCCTTTGGTCATCCCCGGGGTGAAATACCAAACATGGATATTACCTTTTTCAAGGCCGATTCAACCCTTATCAAGCTGGCGGTGGCAGCTGCGCAAGATCTTGGTGCGACGCATCGGGTGGGTCGAATTATGACTGCCGATTTAGGTGTGAACTCCAACCAGCTCAAACAAGAATTACTGGAAGAATTCGGCGGTCTTTGTGTGGAAATGGAAGGGGCAGCAGTAGGACAGGTGGCAATGCTCAATCAGGTTCCCTATCTGGTCATTCGTTCCATGTCTGACAAAGCCGATTCCAATCTGACTGATGATTACAAGGCAAATCTCGAAGCATCAATCAAAAATGGGGTAGCCATGGTGCTAAAAATGGTTCAGGAAGTTCCGACGGCATGAAAGAGTTGGCACTCCGCCCGACCTGGGCAGAAATTGACCTGGATGCTCTGACCAGTAATTACGAAGAAATTCGCCGGATTGTCGGGCCTGACGTTAAAATTCTGGGCGTGGTCAAAGCTGATGCTTATGGTCATGGCAGTTTGGAATGTGCCAGAACCCTTTGTGATGCCGGGGTGGATATGTTGGCGGTCGCTTTCATCGATGAAGCCATCGCCCTGCGACAGGGGGGGATAACCGAGCCGATTTTACTGCTCGGTTATACCTCAAAAGCGCACATCCCCGATCTGATTCGCTGGGATGTGATTCCCGGTGTTTATCAGATGGATTTTGCCCAGGCTTTGTCGGAGCATTGTCAGGAAATTGGCATTCGCCATCCCATTCATGTAAAAATTGATACGGGTATGGGGCGCATTGGGATTGGCTGGCGAGAAGCTTCACAAGCAATTGAGGCGATGAATCAATTGGAAGGAATCGAACTTCAGGGGTTGTTTACCCATTTTTCCACCGCCGATGCCGCTGATAAAACCCACACGCAGGAGCAGATTCGACGCTACCGACAGGTTCTCTCGGAACTGGCAGAAAAAAATATTGTTATTCCCATTAAGCATATGGCCAACAGCGCCGGGATATTTGATGTGGACGGCGTTCATTTTGACATGGTGCGGCCGGGGATTATTCTCTACGGTCTCTATCCGTCGGCGGAAGTGGATCGGTCAAAAATCAGCTTAAAACCGGTGATGACCCTGAAGTCAACCATTGTTCATCTCAAAACCCTCCATCCTGGCGAAACCGTCAGCTATGGCAATCGTTTTGTTGCTGAGGAGGATCGAATTATTGGCACCTTACCAATTGGTTATGCCGATGGCTACACCCGGATGCTCAATGGTTTGGCCAAGGTCTTTATTTCCGGTCAGCTGGTGCCGGTGGTTGGTAGCATTTGTATGGATCAATGCATGATTGATTTGACTGATGTGGAAGCCGTTTCCCTGTATGACGAAGTGGAGCTTTTTGGCAACAATATTTCCGCTGATGTATTGGCCGACGCCTTGGGTACCATCAATTATGAAATCACCTGTATGGTCAATAAACGGGTGCCCCGGGTCTTCATTAAGGATGGCGTCCCGCAGGCGATTAGACGAGATATTTTAGATCGGCAAATCAACACAAATAGTGATATTTATTAAAAGAGGAGAATTAAATGGCATTTTTAGAAGAAACCGTTAGGGGAATCCGCAAGGATATTGTAAAAATGATTGGCAAGGCTTCTTCAGGTCATCCTGGGGGATCATTGTCGTCAGCAGAAATTTTAACCCTGCTCTATTTTGAGCAAATGAATGTGGATGAAAATAATCCCCAAAAAGAAGATCGGGATCGTTTTGTGCTGTCAAAAGGACACGCGGCTCCGGTGTTGTATGCAACCCTGGCCGCAAAAGGCTTTTTTCCCAATGCGGAGTTGGAAAATCTGCGACAACTGGGCTCCATCCTTCAGGGTCATCCGGACATGAACAAGGTACCGGGGGTTGATATGTCGACTGGTTCTTTGGGACAGGGAATTTCGGTGGCGGCCGGAATGGCATTGGCCGGAAAAATGGACAACAAATCTCATAAAATTTATGCGCTACTGGGCGATGGTGAACTGCAAGAAGGTCTTGTTTGGGAAGCCGCCATGGCGGCTTCCCACTATCAGCTGAATAATCTGATTGCCTTTGTGGATAATAATAATCTTCAAATTGACGGCGCCATCTGTGAGGTGATGTCACCATTCCCTATTGATGCCAAGTTTGAAGCCTTTGGATGGAATGTCATCACGGTGGAAGATGGACATAGCTTTGATGAACTGCGAACGGCTGTGGAAGCAGCCAAAAAATCAGAGGATAAACCAACTGTGATTATTTGCAAAACGGTTAAGGGTAAATGCGTTTCATTTATGGAAAATAATGCGGGATGGCATGGAAAAGGGCCGAATGCAGAAGAAGTGAAACAAGCATTGGCAGAATTGGAGGCGTAATCATGGCAGAAAAAAAAGCAACACGACAGGCATATGGCGAATATCTGGTAAAGCTGGGAGAAAAGAACCCGAATCTGGTGGTACTGGATGCGGATCTTTCCGGAGCAACCAAGACCAATATTTTTAAGAAGGCACATCCGGAACGGCATTTCAACGTGGGGATTGCCGAAGCAAACCTGATGGGTATGGCGGCTGGTTTGGCAACGGCCGGAAAAGTGCCCTTTGCCAGTACCTTTGCTATTTTCGGGGCTGGCCGGGCTTATGAAATTATCCGTAACAGTATTTGTTATCCAAAATTGAATGTAAAAATTGCCTTAACCCATGCGGGTATCTCCGTAGGTGAAGATGGCGGTTCACACCAGTCTGTTGAAGATATTGCGCTGATGCGGGTATTGCCCAATATGACGGTGTTATCACCGGCAGATGCCATCGAAACCGAAAAAATGCTGGATGCGGCCATGACAATTGACGGACCGGTATATATTCGTTTGGGTCGCAGTGACGTGCCGGTGCTTTTTGATGAAAGCTATCACTTTGAATTGGGTAAAGCCAGTATGATGAAAAGCGGCAGTGATGTGACCATTATTGCGACCGGTTTAATGGTGGCAGCAGCACTGGAAGCGGCTGACCAGCTAAAAGAAGAAGGAATTTCAGCCCAGGTGATTAATATGGGCTCAATCAAACCGATTGATGTGGATGCCATTAAGCAGGCTGCCTTAACGACAGGGGCCATTGTTACCGCCGAAGAACACAGCATTATTGGTGGTTTGGGTGGAGCCGTTGCAGAAGTTTTGGGTGATGAGGCGCCGGTACCGCTGGAACGAGTTGGTGTAAAAGACCTGTTTGGACAATCCGGCAAGGTGGCACCGCTGATGGAAAAATATGGTTTGACGTCGAACGATATCGTAGCTGCTGCAAAAAAAGTGGTGAGTCGCAAATAAATGTAAACCTCGAAAAAACAGGGTCATGATGACCCTGTTTTTTTGAGGTTACTTAATTTACAAATTGAAATTGTCAAAAATAGGAGTATAATACTTATCATAAGGGCTAATATATTTTACAAGAAGGAGTATTTATGCCACTGGATTTTAAAGAAGCTATCGAAGGACGACGCTCAATATACGGGATTTGTAATGAAAGTACCATCACGGCTGAAGAAATACTGGAAATTGTTGACCATTCGACGAAGCACATACCGTCGGCGTTTAACTGCCAAAGTCAGCGGGTTGCAGTATTATTTGGAGAAAAGCATCTGGAATTCTGGGGGATTGTGATGGAAGTACTCAGAAAACGAATTCTAGCAGATGAGTTTCGCCCTACCGAAAATCGAATCAATGGTTTTGCGGCAGGATGCGGGACATTGTTGTTTTATGATGATACCTCAGTGACTAAAGGACTGATGGAAAAGTTTTTGCCCTATCGGGACAGTATTCCGGATTGGGTTGAACAGGCCAATGGAATGCTGCAGTTTGCCATCTGGACGCAATTGGAAGCCGCCGGTCTGGGCGCCAGCCTGCAACACTATAATCCAATTATTGACAAGGACGTCAAAGATGCTTTTCTGATTCCATCGGATTGGCGACTGATTGCTCAGATGCCTTTTGGGGTTCCTACAGAGATGCCCGTTGCAAAGAATTTTGAACCGATCGAACGACGGGTTATCGTCGTCGAATAATAAATCAAAAAAACACGGAATAACCGTGTTTTTTTGATTTATTGGTGTTTACTCAAGTAGCAGCAAACCATAATATTTGACAAACTCATCTTTGGCAGCCAGTGTTTTCAGGGTTTCGCCATTGTTGCGGACGGTTTCGAAAACATCGATGCCAGAGCCCTCCATGGAGGGACGGCGATTTTTGGTATTAAGACAGGGAGCCGTAAGATCGCAGCTGGGGCAGATGTGACAAGGGCCAGCCCAGAAGGCAAAGGCCTTGTGGTAGCCACCGGTAAAGGCTAATCGTTCTGCTTCGAGCATCTTTCGCTGAAATTCACCAGTGCCCGGAATGCCTTTAATCAAAAAGGCGCAGGAATAGCTGGACAACAGCCGTTTCGTTTCTGCCAATGGGATTTCATTGGCCTGACAATGTTTGAGATTGGCCGATGAGCAGCCAAAGGCACATTTGTTTTTGGCAAACTCCGTTACGACCACCGAGTCCGGAGCAATTTCCATGACATCATCAAAGCCAATGGCAAGGAGCGGATGTTTTAAGCGCTGCAGGGGCGATAGTGACAGCGCATTGATAAAGTCGGGTGATTGACTGGCAAAGATGACAGCGGTATCGGTTTCCAGCGGGATTAAAGGCGAGACATGAAGACCAGTTTTTTGCAAGCTGTGAATAATTGACTCGCCAGAGCAGACTTTGCCACCGAAATGAAGCATCCGATTGACCCCCGACAATCTGGCCATCAGGGTAGCATGCTCATCAAAAGCATCGTGAAGCATCAGGATACCTTGAGGTTTAAGCATCGGCAGACAGGTAAGTAATTGATCCAGAATAGATTGATAATCGTTAGCGATGAATAAACCCGTGAATAAGATCAGTGAATAGATATGCTGACTTTTCGCAGCCGTGGTGTCCAGTTCGTCAATGGAACAGCTATTAAATACTGGCCTTTTGAGGTTGCTTAAAGCGGCAGGATCGGTCTGGAAGGGATTATCATCGATCAGGATGGTGATATCCAGTGTTGGAAAAGTATCAATAAAACAGTCCGCCATAGTTTGGGCTCCGGGACCACCGATTAAAATTTTCCCGGATAATTTAGGAAAAAATTTGACACATTCAAGGGCTTTCATGCGGGTTAACTCATGAATTGCCTTTTTTTTCAGTTGGTTTATTTGTTCGGGAGATAAAGACTCCGATTCTTGATTGAGTTTAATTGGTTTGTTTTTTAGCAACGAGGTTTTTAGCTGATGCCATTGTTGTGATTGAAATTTTCGGAATTTGATGGCATCACCCAAATAATCCGGACTGGATGACAGCAAGTAGCGTCTGGTTATGATGGTGTTACTGTAATTCTTCTGATAACAGAAAATTAGTCCCAGGCTTTCCAGCAATGGTAGAAAGGACGAAAGCGCAGCGGCATCAGTTTCAAGCTTTTGGGAAAGCTGCTTAACACCTGCACCGTTAGCGCCATAAGTCTCCAGGCTTTCAAAAAGATCCAGATCCAGAGCTGTGAATAACGCTTCGGATACCCAGTTAGCCGAGGATATATTTTCCAGATACTGGCCGCCATGGGTATGGGGATCGTAGCTGTGTAATGAAAAGGGAGTATCTTTTTCTAAATTTTTCATAATGATTTCCTTTTTTGAAATGTTTGAGGGGGTAAAATGACTAAGTTTTTTATTTCCATAAAATTCCCGATTAATGCGAATGGAAGATCAGAATACAGATCATAAATACAATTATGTTGTCATTATACAACTGAAAAGAAAAATCAGCAAGTCTTAGAGATTAGCAGTGAAAAAGATGAAAAAAGAGATAGCTATGATGAAAGAATTCGAGAATACCACTTTATCGTTGAGGGTGAAACTGAACGGTTTTATTTACAGTTGTTCCAGGTCAATATGAACGTTATCGTAAGTCATCGTTTTACGTAAATAAGCATTTTCAATAATTGTATTTCATGGTATAATAAAAATGTACGATTATGCAATGAAATGGGGGGAGTTTAATGGGAAGCAATAATTTAGTATTAAATAGACTCTTTACCCAAAATGTTTTTCGCAAGCTTATTAATGATAACGAGAATACGACATTTGGTACAATCATTCAACGGTATGCATCAGATTTTGATGAAAAAAATAATGGAGAACTTATTAGTGAAATATATAATTTCATGTCTAAATCTTACCGAAATGAATATTTCTTTCAAAATACACTTCTTAATAAGCTTCTTTTGGGTAGGCATAGTCTTAATACAACGATAGCATTAACACAGATACCTATAGGGAAATCAAAAGCGGATTTCATTCTTATTAATGGCAAAGCTGTTGTATATGAAATAAAATCTGAACTTGATAGTTTCGATAGATTGAGTACACAAATTAGGGATTACTACAAGGCATTTAATCATGTATGTGTGGTAACATCTGAAAATAATTTTAATAAATTGATTAAGATCTTGGATGGCACACCTGTAGGCATTTGTGTTCTAACAAAACGTGATACAATAAGCAAAACTTTAAAAAAAGATGTGATCGAAGACAATTCAAAATTGGAACACCAATCCATCTTTAAAGTTCTACATAAAGGTGAATATGAAGCAATTGTTAAGCAGTATTTTGGAAAACTCCCGAAGACATCACAAGTTTTTTATTATGATGAATGCTATTCTATGTTTTCACAAATACCTATTTTAGAAGCATACGCAATGTCGCTACAACAGCTAAAAAATAGAAACCATATTTTACACAATAAAATAGAAAAAGTACCTTATGAATTAAAATCGCTAATGTATTTTTCAAATCCATCATTACAAGATTACGAAAATTTAGAAATATTTTTACAAAATAAGTTTAGGGGGTAATAATGTGTATCTTCCATATATTCGGGGAAGGCAATATGAGTTGTTGGCGCTGCGTGAATTAGTAACGAATGATCTCTTGGGGGATTATGTAATTCCTATTATTGAGCCTGTCAAATTATCACCTACATTAATTAAAACCATCGCAGAATATATTCGTGTCGGACATCAGTTAGCTGTAATTAGAAATCCAGGCGTAGGTTCTTTTAAGGAGGACATTCAAGAAGCAAAGCATGATTCAAAAGAAGGGGTATATAAAAGTGAATTTCAAAAACTCTATGATGATGACATTATTATAAAATCTATTATTCTACAAAAAAATGCACAATCATTGTTGAATTATTGGAACAAGGCTGGTGTGTTGAAAAAGAATTTATTAGTAATTAATACAGATCGTGATTTTTTGGATTTGTTTGAACAAGAGTTTTCAGATGAAAATCCTTGCTATGCTCTTATACCAGATGAAAGTGCGTTTCGACGTAGAATAAAGCGAAATCGTGTTATTTTGGATGATAAATTTGAGAAGCAAAGCCGGAATGCAGATTATCAAGATATAGAGGATGAGTTTTTTTCTGATGATCATTTGTACTTTAAAGACGATGGGCTTAAAGGCTTTGCTGACTATTCCGTTGTCGGAAATGACTATCAAGAAGGGGGGTTTGCCCCATATGCAGTAGCAATTCATATTGTGTATTTTGCAAAGGATAATAGCCTTAGAGTCAAGCATTTTGTTTCTGACTCAAACGAAGACATTTCTAACCCGGCAAAAAAATTTTATGAAGCAGTTTCAAAATTAAATACTTGGTACCAAGCCGATCCTTTTCCTCCAACACTTGGTATGAAAACCTTATTATCACATTATGATAATGAAACTTACCCTGGGCTTGGGAGTGTAAAAAAGCTTTCAGTTATGCATCATTTAGAACTTATGGGAAAGTACCTTAGCGAGGGGAAATAGAATGAATTGCTGCGTAAGATGTTTTAACGATGCTGAAGTTATTGACATCATTAAGAATCATAGAAAAAAAGGTAATTGTGACTTTTGCGGTAGTAAAAATGTTAATGTGTACTCATTAGAGAGTGATACAACATTGGCTGATAGGTTTAATGAGTTATTAGATGTATATACATCTGCAGCTAGTTTACCGGCAACCTTTCCAAAAGAAAAAACAGACGTACTTAAGAACATTTTTTACAGAAAATGGTCAATTTTTAACTTAGAGCCTGATAACATTTATCAGTTACTTACTGCTATCTGCTATGAAAAATATGCTGATCAACCAGAGCTGTTTGATTATCCGGTAGGAATTTTGGAAAGTCAAGATAAAGATTATTTGAATGAGTATTCAGTTCTACGAGATTACCAATGGACAGATTTTGTTGGAGATATAAAGCGTGTAAATCGATTTCACACAGATCATATTAATAAAGATATTTTGGATTCATTTATCCGGTGTGTTCGAAAAACTCATAAAGCAGGAAAAGTTTTGTATCGCACTCGTATTTGTACGGACGAATTTGGTTTTAAGAAATCAGAAATGGGAGCGCCACCTACACATTTAGCAACAGCGGGGCGCGTAAATCCGGCAGGTATTAGCATATTATATTTAGCGGATTCGGTCAAAACTACTTTGCATGAAACACGCGCTGGAGTTTTTGATTATGTTACTGTTGGTAACTTCAAGCTAAAAAAAGATATAGTAGTCATTGATTTTGCTAATTTGGATAAAATAAGTCCTTTTATCGCAAACAGCACAATGGGAATAGAGTATACTCAACATGCAATTAATATTGAACATTTGAAATTAATTAGCCAAGAAATAGCGAAACCGCTACGGAGGCATGACAGCGAGCTGGATTATTTACCAACACAATATATAAGTGACTACATTAAGAGTCAAGGATTTGATGGTGTGGAATATGTAAGTACCATGCATGAAGGCGGTTTTAATTTAGCCATTTTTGATTGCAATAACTTCTTCAGTTGCACTAAGACAACAGTATTTCGAATAAAATCTATTTCATATTCAGAGGAAACAATAGAATAACTATCCAAATTAACAGCAGGAACCTTGACTTTGATTTGTTTAAAAGAAAAATTTTGTCAAACAGTTGACAATTGTCAATAAATTCGCTATGATTAATGCAACTTAACAGATATACGATTTATGGTGCCTTACAAAGGAGAATAGGGAATCAGGTGAAAATCCTGAACGGACCCATCACTGTAATGGTTTTGTTTTTGCAGATGCCACTGGAAACGGGAAGGCGCAAAAACAGATAAACCAGAGTCAGGAGACCTGCCATAAATTGCTTATAGTATGAAACGACGGTAAAGTTTCGGCTATCCTTAGGATTACCCTGGGATAGTCGAAACTTTTTATTTTGCGCAAAAGCATAAAGCCGTGCGAAGAATTTGGGAAATGAAATTTTATTAAGCTCGCTTATAAAAAATTTCATTTTTCAAATTCTTCATAGGGCGTAGCCCGCGGCGAAGGCTGGAACGAAGTGGAAGCCGAAGTGCACGGTTTTATGCCAAACGGCAGTAATTTTGTGCGGCACAATGACCGGAGTGCACGGCTTTATACTAAAAGCAGTCATTTGAAAATTCAATCACGAGGCCACTCCATGAAACCAATCATCCAACTGGATATTAATATGCTGACCTTTCCAGAAGAATCGGAACCAGCGCTTAAAAACATCAAACTAAATATCAATGAGGGCGAATTCATTGCCGTTACCGGTGGTGCGGCATCGGGTAAATCGCTACTGCTTCATGCGATTACATCGGCGGCACCGAAGTTTTATCCCTGTGAACTGGATGGAACGGTGATGGTAGCGGATCAGGATGTCTCAAAGATACCGCTCTGCCAAATGACCGACTATCTGGGCTATATGATGCAGGAGCCGCAAAACCAGATGGTCAATCGGCGGGTTACTGATGAACTGGCGTTTGGGGTTGCGAATCTCAATTTGAGTCAGGATGAAATTGAGCATCGGGTTAATGCGGTCATGGATTTTCTCGGAATCCGGGTGTTTTCAGATCGGACCACCGATGCCCTTTCCGGCGGACAAGCCCAGAAGGTGGTGCTGGGGAGTATTCTGGCAATGAAAACCCCGATCCTACTACTGGATCAACCCACGGCCGAACTGGATCCCAAAACCAGCTCGGAACTCTATCGGCACCTGGGGTGGTTGAACCGGGAGAAAAAGGTGACCACCCTGGTGGTTATGGATAAATCCGGTGCGGTTTTAAAAGATGCCCATCGGGTGCTCGTAATGGAAGCTGGGATGGTCAAAGATTTTCTGCCGGTTGGTGAATATCAGAAAAAATATGGCTGTCGGAAAACCAATCGACGGGCGAAACCGATTCAAGTGGATGAGCGGCTCGACGTGATTAAGTTAAGCGGTGCATCGCATACTTATAAAGGTGGGATAACCGGCTGTCAGCCGCTAAATTTTAGTCTGAAAAAAGGCGATTTCACGGCGGTCATCGGCCAGAACGGTTCAGGTAAATCCACCATGCTCAAGCTCATTGAAGGATTGGTTAAACCAACCTCGGGATCGGTGGAGCTATTTGGAACTCCGGTGACCAAGAAAAATGTGGGCGAACTGCGGCGCCGGATTGGGTTTTTGTTTCAGAACCCCGATGATCAGATCTTTTGCAGCTCGGTACGCGATGAAATCAGCTATGTTCTAAAAAATAAAAACCTCAGTGCGCAGCAAATCGAAGAAAAGATTCAAGAAACCTTGGTTCTAGTCGGCCTTAAAGGATTGGACGAAATCCATCCTCAGCGGCTAAGCCGGGGACAACGGCAACTATTGGCCTTGGGGTCGGTGGTCATTAATGATCCCGAGCTGATTATTGCCGATGAACCGACCTCCGGCCTAAACAGTGCCCAGAGTCAAGTGGTCATGGAAAAACTGGCCCATCTCAGCAGTCAGGGGGTCACCATTTTGCTGGTAACCCATGATTTGACTGAAGCCAGAGATTTTGCCAATCGGATTGTGGTGATGCACAATCATCAATTGGCTTTGGAATTTAAAGCCGAAAAAATAGACAATTATCTGAACGAATTGGTTCGATTGGAACTCATCGAAGGAGGCGATTTTTAAATGTTTAAACTAAAAGAACTGGATCCGCGGCTCAAACTGACCTGGTGCCTGTTTCTGGTTTTAACCGCCCTGGTGTCGCGAAGTATACTTCTCAATGGCATTTTACTGGGGGTGATTCTGATTTCTGAACTGTTCTCGGAGAAATCCTTGAAAGCTTTTAAAATGCTGTCAATTGTGCTGCTGATTATTGGCACCCAAGTATTGATCATCAATCTGATCTTTGGTCGTGAAGGCGAGCTGCTTTATGCCTGGGGTATTTTACAGATTTACAGTGGTTTTATTGCCACCTCCATCCTGGCTTTTTTAAGAATTGGCATCATCTCATTTTCGGCCTATCAGTTCGGGGTTCATACCGATCCTATGGATATGGCTCAGATGCTGATACACTGGCGGATACCTTACCGCTATGCGATGCTGGTGCCGATGGTCGCCCGGTTTTTCCCGGTGATGATCGGGGAATACCAGTCCATTTGCAATAGTCAATCGGCCCGGGGGGTACCCAATGATACCGTGGTTGAGAAAATCCGCAACCTGCCGGCTTCAATTTTACCGCTGATGTATCGGGCCATGCGAATCTCCAGTGATGCGGCGCTATCGGTGGAACTCAGAGGCTATGGCCGCCACGCAACCCGAAATTTTCAGAAAAAAATCAATCTCCATCCTTTGGAAGGCATGACCATTGTCTGCCTGATGATCGGGTTTGGCGGAGTCTTGATTAAAACGATTTTGTAACAGTTGAAAAACTGTGTAAATAAAAAATAATTGATGCAAAAAAAGGAGCATAACATGCAAAACGAACAAGCAATTGGAAAAAGAAGTATTTTTAAAACAGACACCAAATCTTTAATTGGTGCCGTCGTCATGGGGATCGTCTTTGTGATCGCCTGCCAGATTACCGGCCAGATCGATAACATGCTGCCCTGGGGAAAAATGGGAATGTTACTGATTAATGGAACCGTATGGGCATTTTTTACCGGCATTTTAACCCTGCTTTACAGACAGCCAGGTGGATTGATTGCCGCTGAAGTGGAAGCCCTGATTTCAATCATGTATACCCCCCTTTGGCCAACCTTTATCTTTGCCAACGGCATTGCGTCCATCTGGGTATCTTTCGTGGCGGTAAAATGTGACATGACCAAATGGTCGCATCACATTCTGGCTCAGGGTGGTGTTTGTGTTTTAGGAAATGCCATTGTGGGAGTGGGTCTGGTTTTGATTCTAGGTCTGCCGGTAAGTGTTGCGGCGGTATCCAGCCTGATAACCATCGCTGTAACCTGGCCATTGGCAACGCTGGCAGAAAAGAAAGTTTATGATGCCTTGCTGAAATCAGGTATGGTAAAATAATTCTGGTTAAGCTAAAAATAAAATAACGAAATTTTAACTGCTTTGGTATCTGTTTTTGTAAAACAGGTGCCAAAGCAATTTGTAGTTTTACAAGTAGTTTATTCAATCGCAATTAAGGAGAAATCGAAGATGCGTCAGGATTTACGTGTGTTTTTAGAACAGTTGGATAAAGATGGTGAAATCTGCCATGTAACAGAGCCCGTCAAGCGGGAATATGAAATCAGTACCTTGATGATGGAGCTGGAAAAACAGCGGAAATATCCGGTGATGTGGTTTGATCAGGTGGAAGGCGGCGATATTCCAGTGGTAACCAATATTCTCGGTACCAAGGGCCGGTTTGCCAAAGCGATGGGCGTTAAAACCGAAGACCTGTCGTTTGAGTTTGCCGAACGGATCAAGAATCGTTTTGATGATGTTAAGGTGGTCGAGAACCCACCCTGTAATGCTCATTTGATTACTGGCGATGACGTTGATTTAACTAAGCTGCCAATTATCACTCATTTTCCCATTGATGCTGGCCCCTATATTACCTCTGGTCTGACCGTGGCCAAAGATCCGGAGACTGGCTGTGAAACGCTGGGTTTTCATCGGCTGCAGTTAAAAGGAAAAAACAAGCTGGGAATTTCCTTCCATTCCCGTCAGCGGATGTGGGAATTTTTCAGAAAGAGTGAAGAACGGGGCGAAAACATGAAAGCCGCCATCTGTATTGGGGTTCATCCTAATATTGCCTTGGGTTCGCAAGCTTCGATTCCTTATCATCTGGGAAAATACGGTGCCATCGGTGGATTATTTGGCGAGCCTCTGGAAGTTTCCCCCTGTGCCACCATGGATCTGAATGTGCCCACTTATGCCGAAATTGTACTGGAAGGGGAAGTGCTCTGCAGTGTTCGGGAACCGGAAGGTCCTTTTGCCGAATACACCAATTATGCCTGTTTCCGCAGCACCGAAAATGTTTTCCAGGTCAATGCCATCCGTTACCGGGAAAAACCTATTTTCCACGATCTGACACCAGCCATGAGCAGTGAGCACATTACCATTGTCTCGATCCAGCGGGAAGGGGATATTACCAAGTTTTTAAAACAGAATCTGCCCAACATCAAGGCCGTTCATTCGCCCCTATCTTCCTGTGGGATTTTCCACTGCTATGTATCGATGAAGAAAACGGCTGAAGGTCAGGCGCAACAGGTTATGTTAACCGCTTTAGGCATGGACCATCATATTAAAATGGTCATTGTCGTGGATGAGGACGTCGATGTCTTCAATGAACAGGAAGTGCTGTGGGCCATGGCCACCCGACTGCAGGCCGACAAGGGCGTCATGATCTTCCCCAATATGATGGGCGAAACCCTGGACCCTTCCACCGGCGACGATGGTCTGACGGCCAAAATGGGCATCGATGCCACCAAACCGCTTAGCGGTTACTCACCCAAAATCGATATCGATGAAAATGTCATTGAAGACATCAAACGATTATTTAAATACGTAAAATAGAAGAAGGCCAAAGATGATAAAAATTGCGATTGACACTGGTGGCACCTTTACCGATTACACCTCGGTGGGCTGTTTCGGGGACCAGGCTGAACAGCGGATTGCCTTGAAAAACCCCACTAATCATGATCACCCGGCTCAGGGGATTCTGGCCGGGCTTAAAGAATTGGCGGTGGCTTGGGGAACCGATCTGGAAAAACTACTGGCCCAGACCGAAAAAATTTCGTTGGGGACGACGCTGGCTCTCAATGCCCTGCTGGAGAAAAAAGGGGTTAAAACTGCCCTGTTCACCACCGAGGGATTTCGGGATGCCCTGGAAATTCGCCGGTCCCAGTTGGCTAATCAGTGGGATCTGGCCATTGAAAACCCGATGGTGCTGGTGCCGAGGCGGCTGCGCTTGGGGATTGAACAGCGGATGGACTATCAGGGTGAGATCATTAAACCGCTTAACGAAGCTGCCGTTCGGGCAGCCTGTCAGAAATGTCGGGAAGCTGACGTAAAAGCCATTGCGGTGTGTTATCTGTTTTCATTTCTTAATCCAGCGCACGAAAAACGGACGGTTGAAATTATCCGGGAGGAACTGCCCGATGTTTTTGTGTCGTTATCATCAGAAGTCTCACCCCGAATCCGGGAGTACGAGCGCACCACCACCACGGTGATCAATGCCTATTGCACCCCGGTGCTGGCCGATTATCTGAAGAATGTCAAAAAAGAACTGGCTGCTTTTGGCTGGGATAAGCCGGTTCATATTATGAAAAACAGCGGCGGCCTCAGCGATTCGGGGGATCTGGAAAGCTTTGGGGTACAAACCCTGTTATCCGGGCCGGCTGGCGGTGCTGTGGGCAATGAATCCCTGGGAAAAACTCTGGGCCGAACCCATACGGTGTTGGCGGACATGGGTGGAACCAGCTTTGACCTTCATGTCGTCAGCGGCGGGGTCAATCAACTAGTGCCCCAAACCGAGCTGGATGGCTATCCCTTAAGCATACCAATGATCGATATCCGCTCGATCGGCGCTGGCGGTGGCAGTATTGCCCATGTCGAAGCCGGTGGCCGGGTGCAAATTGGTCCGGATTCCGCCGGTTCGATTCCTGGCCCGGCCTGTTATAACCAGGGCGGTGAGAACCCCACCGTTACTGATGCCCTACTGGTGCTGGGACTCATCAACGGCGATAATTTCCTCGGCGGCAAGCTGCCACTATCCATGGAACAGGCGGTTAAAGCGATTAAGGAAAAGGTCGCCGATCCTTTAAATCTTTCGGTGCAGGATGCCGCCCGGATTATTTACAGCATCACCGCCGAAATGATGGCCGATGCCATGCGGCTGGTGACCACCCAGAAAGGAAACGACCCCCGAATTTACAGCCTGATCAGTGCCGGTGGCGCCTTTGGTCTGTTTGCCGCCCGGATTATGGAATCCCTGCAAATGCCGGAAGCCCTGATACCGGTACAGGGACCGGTCTTCTGTTCCTGGGGAATGCTGGGCGCGGCCTGCCGTTATGACATCAACCAGAGTATTCTGATGGAAAAAAGAAATTGGGATGCCAAGCGCCTGAACACCATGGTTGCGGCGATGAAAGCGGAAGGAACGGCGCAGCTTAAACGACTGGGGGTAGCGAAAAACCGCCAGCGCTTTGATCTGATGCTGGAAATGCGCTATGTCAGTCAGCACCACGAGATCTCGGTGCCCTGGACCTTGGGTGAATTCAGTCCCGAAAGCATCAAAGATGTCGAGCAGGCGTTCTATCAAACCCATGAAGCCATTTATGAATATGCTGAAGTCAAGGATTGGGAAATCATCGATCTGCATCTGGCCTGTTCCGAATGCGATCAAGCGAATATCCTATTCCCCACTACAATAGCCATAACTGGAGTGACTACCAAAACCGTTGCCGGGGAAGTCTTTAACAGTCACGGTGAGATCAGTGTCCCGGTTTACCGCGAGGGCGATTTAACAAAACGCATTAACGGTCCGGCGTTGATTGATTTTGTCTATACGACCTTGATTGTGCCCCTAGGCTTTTTCTGTATTCAGGAAGATGAAGGCATCTTCGCGCTCAGAAAGGAGGCCACCCATGAATCAGCGAACTGACGATATCATTAACCGCACCGTAATTATGAACCGGCTCGACAGCATCACCAGCGAAATGGGCATCGCCCTGGAGCGCTCGGCTCATTCCCCGATTTTTGCTGAAGCCTGTGATTTTGCCTGCTGCATCTGCGATGCGGCTGGCGACCTGGTCTCCCAACTCAGCGGCATTCCAATTCTGGCTACCGCCGGGTCTTTCAGTGTCAAAGCGGTACTGCGGAAATTCGGTGGAGCCATCGCCGACGGTGACGTGTTTATCATCAACGATCCTTACGACGGCGGCAACCATCTACCGGACATCGGCATTATTACGCCTGTATTTTACGAGGATGAGCTGTTGTTTTTCTGCGTCAGCCGGGCTCACCACGGCGACATCGGTGGTTCCACCGCTGGCAGCTACAACCCCAAGGCGACGGAGATTTTTCAGGAAGGGTTGCGGATTCCGCCGACCCGGCTGATGAAAAACAAGGCAATGCTTACCGATGTACTGGAATTGATCTGCCTGAATACCCGAAATCCCGAGATGCTAACCAGCGATTTTCTGGCCCAGATCGGTTCCAACCGGCTGGCGGCTAAACGGATCAAAGAGATGTTAAGTACCTATTCAATCGCTACCGTTAAAAAAGCGGTTCAGGAATCATTGCTTCAGACCGAAACCCTGACCCGTCAGCGGATTGCCGCGATTCCTGACGGCACCTACAGCGCGGTAGACTATATTGATGATGACGGTTTTCAAACTGAACCGGTCAAAATCGCCGTGGCGGTGACCATCAAGGGGGATCGGATGGTGGTGGATTTTACCGGCACTGACGCCCAGGTCAAAGGCTTTATCAATACTTCGGTGGTAACGGCCACTTGCGCTTCTGGGATCGCGGCCTTATGGTTTTTGGGCAAAGACATTCCCAGAAACAGCGGTGCTTTTCGCTGCATCGAAGTCAATCTGCCCGCGGGTTCGCTGGTCAATCCCCGGCTTCCGGCGCCGATGACCCTGTGCACCCTGACCCCGGCCAGCGAAATCATTGGAACGATTTTTAAAGCCCTGGATCAGGCCCAGTCGGGCCGGGTATCGGCGGGTTACCATCGTTATCTGGGACCCTCCTTTTATGGCGTTGATCCCCGGAATGATCGTTATTATGTCGGCTTTTCCTTCTGTTCGCTGGGTAGTGGCGGGGCCATGGCCGGCCACGACGGCAAACCCTATATGGCCACCTTATCGAACTTCGGTGGGGTCAAGGCCCCTAATATCGAATCCAACGAGGTCCAGTACCCCCATCTGACCCTGCATCATGAGATGGACCATGATACCGCCGGGGCTGGTGAATACCGGGGTGGCAGCGGCATGAAATACGCCTTTGAGATCACCGCTGAAACAGGTGATGTAGTTAATTTTGGCGACGGCATTAAATTTGCCCCCTACGGCCTCCGGGGTGGTCATCCGGGCAGCCTAAACCGCAGCGTCTTTGTTCATGACGGCGAACAGATTATCATGGAAAGCAAAGAAGCGCCCCGCCATGCAGTGAAGGGTGATCGGATTTATTTAAACACCAGCAGTGGCGGCGGCTGGGGCGATCCGCTCAAGCGATCGCCGCAAAAAGTCTATGATGATGTCCAAGACGAGATCATTTCCAGAGAAACCGCTGAAGCAGTTTACGGGGTCATCATTGGTGACACCGGCATCGATTTTGAAAAAACAGAAAAACGGAGAAACAATTCATGAAAATTGCAGTGGGAATTACCGGCGCATCCGGTGTTGTTTATGGCATCCGGCTGCTGGAAGCCTTAAGGGATACTGAACACCATGTTTCGCTGATCTTAAGCGAATGGGGAGCCAAAACCATTGGTCTGGAAACCCGTTATACTGAAGACTATGTGCTGTCACTGGCTGACTGCGTCTACGACAGCCGGGATATGGCGGCCGCTGTGTCCAGCGGTTCCTATGGTATCGACGCTACTGTGATTGCGCCCTGCAGCATGAAGACCCTGGCCGGGATTGCCAACGGCTTCAGCGACAACCTGATCGTCCGGATCGGCGATGTCGCCTTAAAGGAACGTAAACCGCTGATTCTGATGGTCCGGGAAACGCCTTTAACGCTGATTCATCTGCGTAATATGACAGCAGTTACCGAAGCTGGCGGGATTATTCTGCCACCAATGCCGGGCTTTTATCACAAGCCCCAATCAATTGATGATATCATCAATCAAAGCGTCGGCAAGGTCTTTGATATGCTGAAGATCTCCCACAATCTGTTTACTCGCTGGGGCCATGAGGCCAGCCATGGATGAGCGGATCAAGCTGACTCAGGGCACCGGGAAAACGGCGTTGAATTATGAGATTACGCCCGTGGGTAAGGATATTCTGATTCTCTTAACCGGCGGGGATGCCCATATCGGTTGCACCGCCATTGGCGATGATGGCCGGTTGAGCAGCTATACTCCCCAGTCGCATAAAGACGATGCCCTGGCGATACCGCTGGCTAAAAAAGTTTCCCAAAACTTGCATTGCGTCTGCACCGTGGTGGCCGGATTCCATCTGGATGATATTACCCGGGAAGAAATTGCCGAGGTTGTTGCGAATGCCGAACAGGGAATGACGCAAGTGCTGGAAGCGATCGAAAAAAATTGAAAGCAAGCTAACAAAGAGCAATCCTCAATTTGGGGATCGCTCTTTTTATGGGAGGCGCAATAATTGGGTTAATGTCAAATAGTACACACATATTTCCCACTACAAATTCATGCGATAATACCTTCATCAGATTAATAAACGGAGGTATTTATTAATGTCCAAAGATGAACTGTTTCTATTTCGTCGCCAGCAGATTGAGGATTATCGGAATTCCGGCCAATCAGCAGAAACCTGGTGCGAAGTGAATACAATGAAGGTATCCACCCTGCGTTACTGGTTGCGACGAATCAAAGACGCCGATCAGCCAGAGCCGGAACAGGCCTGGGCAACCATGAAACTGATTGATAAAGCTACAAGCGTTGATTCAACCCCAATAATTATCCGGGTCAATAACTTTGAAATCAGTCTACAGCGGGGTTTTGAGCCCACCGTCTTATCCGCTGTGATCCAAACGCTTCAGGGGATATGATTGACACAGCACTGATTGATCAGGTTTATGTTGCCTGCTTTCCCTGTGATATGCGAAAATCGATCAATGGACTCTCGGCGCTGGTACAGCTGACTTTCGACATGGATCCCTTTGCCAATCATCTCTATGTTTTTTTTAACCGAAAGGGAGATAAAGCAAAAATCCTCCGCTGGTCAAACAATGGCTGGTGGCTTTACTATCGCAAGCTCAGCCAGGGTACATTTAAATGGGTGTTTAATGAATCTCAAACCGTCAAAGGCATTTCCGATCGGCAGTTGCGCTGGCTTCTGGATGGCCTTTCGCTGGAACAGCCGCAAGCCCACCGGGCCGTTAACAAGCGCTTGATTATCTAATCCATCAGGCTTTAAAAACCATCATAAATCCCACTATTATGCGATTTTCCTGACGAATTGTCTGTTCTTTTGAGTGGTTTTGTGGTATAATAAGTCCATGAAAAATCAATCAGAAGCACCTCAAAAGCAATCTTTAAATACACAATCATTGACCTATGATGAGTTGCTGAAAACCTGCAATGACCTGCAGGTTCAGCTGATCCAGAATCAAACCCAGCTGGCCTGGGCAATGGAACAGATCCGTCTCCTGACTCACAAGAAATTTGGATCAGGCTCTGATAAAGTCGTTTATCCCGACGGCTGTGATCAGCTCTCTTTCTTCAACGAACCGGAAGCGGCCGCAGATTTTTCTGTTGCTGAGCCGGATCTTTCTGATGTCCTGGCTGATGCGAAGAAACCCCGCAATAAAAAAGCTAAGGGAAAACGGAAACAGGATTTCTCCAGTCTGCCGACCATTGTCATTGAACATGAACTGCCGGAGTCGGAGCGCATCTGTCCCAATTGCAGTCATCCCCTTCACGATATGAAAGTGGAAATCACCCGCCTGCTTAAATTTATTCCCGCCCGGTTTGAAGTGGAGGAACATCGTCGGCATGTCTATACCTGCCGCGAATGCGCCAGACATGACGATGGGATTGATTTAAAAATCCCCTTTGTTCGCGCCGCGATGCCAAACACCCTGATTCCCGGCAGCTTTACGACACCGGAGCTGGTTGCTGCCATTATCAATGCCAAGTACGTCTGTGCCATGCCGCTGGCCAGGCAGCAGCAGGAGTTTGAACGGTACAGTGTCGCACTCTCCCGGCAGACCATGTCAAACTGGTTGCTGCGCTGTGCCGAAGACTACTTTTTACTGCTCTATCAGCGGATGCGGGAAATCATGCTTACCCGGGATATTTTGCATGGGGATGAGACCACCGTTTCAGTTGCCAATGAAACCGATCGCCCGGCAACCAGCCAAAGTTATATGTGGGTCTACTGTACCGGAGTTCATGATGAAACTCCGATGGTCTACTATGACTATCATCCCACCCGAAGCAAGGAAGCGGCGCTCAGCTTTCTGGGAACCTATAAAGGTTTTCTTCATGCTGATGGTTATGAGGTTTATCATCGGCTGACTCCGGATATCACGGTGGTCGGCTGTCTGGCACATGTCAGGCGGGGCTTTTCCGAGGCCATTAAATCCTTATCAAAAGAAGAACAGAAACGGACGGCTTCGTATGAAGGGGTTCAATTTTGTGATACCATTTTTCATATCGATAAGAAGCTTGCCGACTGTACCCCAGCCGAACGACAACAAAAGCGGCTGACCTTGCTGAAACCGGTGATGGCGGCGTTCCATGACTGGCTCGTCAGAATGAAGGCCAATGCCCTGCCAAAATCCTATCTGTCCGATGCCGTGAATTATACCCTGAATCAATGGACTTACCTGGAGAACATCCTTAAAGACGGTCGCCTGGAATTAACAAACAACCGTGCGGAACGCAGTATCCGCCCCTTTACAATCGGACGTAAAAACTGGGTCATGCATAATACTCCTGAAGGTGCAACAGCCAGCGCCATGATTTACAGTCTTACCGAGTCGGCCAAAAGCAATCAACTTAAACCCTACAACTACCTGGTTTATATTCTTAAAGCGATGGCCAACACCGATCTGGTGAACCATCCCGAATTAATTGATCAATTCCTCCCCTGGTCAAAAACACTTTCGCCGGATTGTTATAAAACCAGTTGATAAACCAAAATTTCGAGTCCTGCTCCTCCTGGAGTCGGGCTTTTTTTATGCATAGGTGCCTACAGTTTGACATTTACATAATTGGTTATAAATGAATGACCATGATGGAGTGGTTTAAGCTTAAAGGCTAAAAAAGATATAAATTTTTGTTGTTTTGCATTTTTTCTAACCATTCCGCTGGGTTTTGTGTTATATTCAAATCATTCTAAATAAATCGTTGCAGAATGAGTGCAGAGCATTAGCGAAAGGAAAAAAGAAATGAGATTAACACAGGAACTATTAAAACAGGGAATCAGCGAGAAACTGCTCGATGATATAAAGTACTTCAAACATTTTTATAAACTGGAAGATCGCCTTCAGGACCGGGTTCCCAGTACTGAAACCGTTTTTTATGGCAAGGACATCTGGTCGATGTGCATTACCGCCATTTTAGAGGGGGAGAACATCCTGCTCTCCGGCCCCAAGGCCACCGGGAAAAATGTTCTGGCTGACAATATTTGCGAGCTCTTTAACCGGCCCCAGTGGAACACCTCATTCCATGTCAACACCGATAGCTCCAGCCTGATTGGTACCGATACCTTTATTGATAACGAGGTTCGATTGCGTCGGGGATCGGTCTATGAGTGCGCCATTAATGGCGGCTTTGGGGTGTTTGACGAAATCAATATGGCCAAAAATGATGCTCTGGTGGTGCTTCACTCGGCGCTTGATTACCGCAAGGTCATTGATGTGCCGGGTTACGAAAAAATCAAGCTCCACGATGCCACCCGCTTTATCGGCACGATGAACTATGAATATGCTGGCACCAAAGAGCTTAACGAAGCCCTGGTCTCCCGATTTATGACCATTGATATTCCGCAGATTGAAGAAGACACTCTGATGATTATTCTAAAAGAATATTTCCCCGATGCCAATCCGGAAATCCTGCCGCAGTTTGCTGGGATCTTTCTGGATCTTCAGGCAAAATCGAAAAACTCCGAAATTTCAACCAAATCGGTGGATCTCCGGGGGATTATCGGTAGCTTAAAAACCATCCGTCGGGGGCTCAAACCAATGCTGGCCGTGGATATGGGTGTTATCGGCAAAACCTTTGACCAGTTTGAAAAGGAAATTGTCCTGGATGTCATCAAAACCCGGATCCGGGAGAGTTGGGAAGCATCTGATGTCTTTACCCACTAAAACGCCACAATCCAGGGAAGGGAGGAAAGCGCTGTGAAGGATGCCAAATGGATTTACGAAGACTATGAGTTTGACAATCGGGTGGCCAACCTGATGTGGACTATTTCCGGCGATTATGACGAAAACATGGACAGTGGTGAGAAAAGTTTTATTTCCAAAAATGTCGCCCTTTACCATGCTGTCACCGCCGGGGGACGACGCAAATACATTAACTGGCCAGCCGTTAAAAAATACGTCATCAGTCGCCATCGGGCCGGTTTTAATAAGGATATTCTCTTAAGCCTGATTGCCATGGGCAGTGATGTGGTGGTGGAAGAAAAGATTATTGCCGAACGCCCCGGGGTTTATGATATCCGTAAAAACGCCTATGACGATATTCTTTCCAATTATTACAAGCTCCACACCGATGATCTGCTCGAAAAGGTTCGCCACGCCATGATTCTTGAAAAAATCGGCAAAACCCCGATGGTCGATACCGAGACGCGGAGTATTGCCAATGACCTAATGGCATTACAGAAGCGGGAAGATACCATCGAATTGCTTAAAGGCATTGAAGATCTTTATATGAAATATTTCCCGCTGTTTGTCGAGGGTGAGGGCGGTGAAGCTTACGAATCCGGTCACAATAAAAATCATATCCGTGGTGATTTTTCGGACTTTATGCTGGAAGAAATGTTTGAAGATCCCGAAGACCTGGATATTGAAGCCTCGATTGAAGAAATTGCCGAAGCCCTGCTGGGCGAATCCCAGGGCGATATGGCCAGCCTATCCAATGACGCCGACAACCGGATTTTGCGGGTTCAGGAAGAGGACATTGAAAAAATCTATGAAAAGGTGGCCTATTATTACGGCAACTCTTTTTTAGAAATCAGCGAGGTTAAAAAGCTGCAGAACCGGGTTTGTAAAGGGGCTCACGGCAGTTGTCGGATTCACATGACTGATGGCGTAATTCGTAGCGATAGTGATAATGAATTTCAGCAAAAATATGTACAGCGGCATCAGGTTAAAAATACTGATGTGTTTCGGGCCAACTACAAGGTGTTCAAGCGCAATATCAATAAGCTGCGGGAGAGCATGTCCCGGACCCTGGTGCAGGAGGAAATTGTCGACGCCATCCCGTCGGATTCTGGCCAGCTGATCCCCAGCAAACTGTGGCGGATTGGCCGCAGCAGCAACAATAAGGTCTTTGTCAAGAATATCGATAATAACAAGGGCAGCTTTGTGGTGGATATTCTCATCGATTCCAGCGGTTCCCAGCGGCGTAATCAGTCCAAGGTAGCCATTCAGGCCTATATTTTGGCGATGGCCTTAACCCAGTTGGGGCTACCCAACCGGGTGCTGGGTTTTTCAAGTTTCTTGGATTATACGGTGATCAAACGCTTCCGGGATTACGAATCACCGCTTTCAGCCAATGATAATATTTTTGAATATTATTGCTCCGGAAACAATCGCGATGGTTTGGCCATTAAGGCGACCTGTGAAGATTTGATTAAACGCCGGGAGGATAACAAGATCCTGATTGTGCTCAGTGATGGACGGCCCAACGATATCAAGGTTGGTAAGGGCCAGGTCAATGATTTAGCCGAGGCCTACCGGGGCCGGGTGGCCATTGCCGACACCGCCCGGGAAGTTCGTTTTGCCCGGCAGCAGGGGATTATGGTGCTGGGCGTTTTCACCGGCAAGGAGCAGGATCTGATGGCCGAAAAGCTGATCTATGGCAAGGACTTTGCCTACATCAAGGACATCAATCGTTTTGCCGATCTGGTTATAAAATATTTAAAACAGATTATTGTGAATTAAAACGTAACGCAGTTCTTGTGACAGCGTTGAGTTGGAAGACAAGCTCAGTACCGGCCAATTGAATTTCTATTGTGACCCAGGGGTCTGATCCTTTGTGCGAATGAATCCGACAGGCAAGCCAGTCCGCTCATGGCCACACAATCAGAAGTGCTAATTTTCAGCACTTCATTTCGACTTTGGATATAGCTTAAACGCTGTCCCGTGTGGGTAGCGTTTTTTTTGTAGGGTAAAAAAATGACAACATCAGTATTTTTAGTATACTATAAGTATAATTGAAGTATTGATGGTGTTTTAATATGCGAAATAGAGGGTTCAATGAATGGATAAACTAACCCGAAGAGAATCGGAACCAATATAATAAGATAAAATTGAAAGAAAAACGCCGAACAAAAATATTAACAGTCAATTTGGAGGAAGTGCTCGTGCAGGTCAATCGCTTGTTTGAAATGGTCTATATGCTCATCGAAAAGAAAAAGGTCACAGCCCGGGAATTCGCCGATTACTTTGAAGTATCCATGCGCACTATTTATCGGGACGTGGAGGTTCTGAGTGCGGCCGGGATTCCCATTTATACTGAAAAAGGCAAAAGCGGAGGAATTTGCCTGTTAAGTAATTATGTCATACAAAAATCCGTATTATCGGAAAATGACCAAATCAATGTACTTTCATCGCTTCAGGGCATGAAGGCGCTCAATGTGCCGGAGGTGGAGCCGGTGCTCAGAAAACTGGCAGTCTTGTTTGAAAAAAACAATGCTGATTGGATTGATGTGGATTTTTCGAATTGGGGCAGTGGTTTGGAAGAGCAGGAGAAATTTAATCACCTGAAAAATGCCATATTAAAATACCAGCGTATTCGGTTTGACTATTACAGTTCCTATGGCGAAGCGACCACACGGACGATTGAGCCCCTCAAGCTGCTCTTTAAAGGACAGGCTTGGTACCTGTACGGATTTTGTCTGAGCAAAGCAGAAAACCGCTTTTTTAAGGTCAGCCGTATCAGAAATCTGGAAGTTCTGGCAGAATACTTTGTTCGGGAGACTCCTCCCCAGGTGGACTTTGAGCTGTTTAAGAGAACACCCCAGGAGTTTTTACTGGTTCTTAAAATTGAGGCATCGATGGCTTTTCGGGTCTATGATGAATTTGATCAGCAGGCCATAGAAAAGCAGGCAGATGATAGCTTTATCGTTTCAGTCAGACTGCCGGAGGATGGCTGGATTGAAGGGTATTTATTGTCCTATGGGGATGCGGTTGAGGTGATGGAGCCCTTGTGGTTGCGGGAGCAGATCAGAAAAAAACTGGTCAATAGTTTAAAAAAATATGTTTAATATGACATCAGATGTCATATTAAAGGGTGTATACTGAAGCTATCTTATGAAGGAAAGAGGTATACATTATGGAATATGAATTAGTGCAATTGGACGAAAAAAAAGTGGCGGGACTAAGAATTAGAACCAGTAATACCGATCCCCAGATGGGTGAAAAGATTGGCGCAACCTGGCAACAGTTTTATGGTGGTGGAATTGATGCATTGTTAAAAGGTAAAACGAATGAAAAGTGTATCGGGCTTTATACCAATTACGAAAAGGCTGAGTTGGGTGCTTACGATGTTATGGTCGGCTGCGAGGTAGAAAACGGGGTTTTGCAGCCCGAACAGGTTACGATTGAAACCATTATGCCTGGAAACTATGCAAAATTCATTGTCCATGGGGATGTTCAAAAGGCAGTGGGAGAGTTTTGGATGAAGCTTTGGGAGATGTCCCTTGACCGGAAATTTGGCTGTGATTTTGAGGAATATCAGCCAGGCGAAGACATGGAAAACGCCGAGATACACATCTATATCTCGCTTAATTAAAAGGAGGTTTATTCGTGGAAAAGGTGGAATATAAAAAGCAGTTTAAGGACTTGTACCTTCCCAAGAGGCAGCCGTTAATCATTGACGTGCCAGCAATTCCCTTTGCCCTAATTAAGGGCGAGGGGGATCCCAACGGAGAAGAATTTACCGAGGCGGTGGCCGCACTTTACAGTTTTAGTTATGCCGTTAAAATGTCACATAAGGGCAAGACGGTTCCCGAGGGGTATTATGATTATGCGGTTTTCCCCCTTGAAGGAGTCTGGGATCTGGTGGATAAGACTAAAGACAGTACCGACAAGAGCAATTATGCTTATACCATTATGATTCGTCAGCCGGATTTCTTAACGGCTGATTTGGCCAAGCGATTTCTTGATGAGGTGAAAAAGAAAAAGCCCAATCCCTGGCTTGAGGGTCTTCAGGTTGAAGAGCTAAATGAAGGACTTTGTTGTCAGATGCTGCATCTGGGCAGCTATGATGCTGAGCCGGCCAGCTTTGAACGGATGGAAACTTTTTGCAAAGACCATGGCTATTTGCGGATTGATAAAACCCACCGGGAAATCTATTTGTCAGATCACCGCCGGACAAGCGTGGATAAACGTAAGACCGTACTGCGGTTTAAGGTTAAAAGGAACGGGGAATGACTGACCAGTTTTGACAGGATTCTTCTTTCTGCGCCCTCTACATTCAGGTAGTGATTATTTTGAGTGAGTTTCTAATCCTTATAAATTCCTTATAGTCTCCTGATATAGTTGCTTTATCGAAAGGAGATACAACTATGTCAAATATGATTCTAACAACTGAAGCGCTCACAAAAACATATCAGGGGCAAAATGCTGTGGATAGACTTTCGCTATCTATCCCGGAAAATACTGTATACGGATTGCTGGGGCCTAACGGGGCGGGAAAATCCACTGCCCTGAAAATGATAACCGGTATTGCAAAGCCGTCAAAAGGAGAAATACGATACAAAGGGAGGCCGTGGCAACGAAAAGATTTGTCTGAAATCGGCGCATTGATAGAAAGTGCCCCGCTGTATGGAAACCTCACAGCCTACGAAAATATGCTGGTGAGAACCACAGCATTAGGCTTACCGAAAGCCCGAATTGACGAGGTGCTACATATCGTAGATTTAACAGGCACAGGAAAAAAGAAAGCCCGGCAATTTTCGATGGGTATGAAACAGCGCTTGGGCATTGCCGGAGCTTTGCTGAACCACCCCAAGCTGCTTATTTTGGACGAACCAACCAATGGACTTGACCCGATGGGTATTCAATCACTACGTGAATTGATACGCTCATTCCCTGCACAAGGCATCACCGTTATTCTGTCAAGTCATATTCTCTCTGAGGTTGAGAACACAGTCGATAAAATCGGCATCATTGCCAATGGGCGGTTAGGCTATCAGGGAGAACTTCCCAATGATACCGCTTCACTAGAAGCCCTGTTTATGGATGTTGTTCGCATGAGCAGTAACAGGGAGGCTGACTAGAATGGTAAATATTATAAAATCCGAGCTTATAAAGGGACGCCGCAGTTTTGGCAGAAAAAGCTTGGTGCTTTTCCCATCGCTGGTTGTGCTCATGGCTATTGTATTGATGGGCGGGGCATTGACTCAGGTAGGTGCGTATAACTGGTGGTATATGATGTTCCTTCCGGTCACGGTGGCTTTGGTTTGCATTAATCTGATCGAGCCAGACAAAAGAATGCAGTTTTTCAATGTGGCTACCTTGCCTGTTCCGAAGGGGCGTATGTGGCTTGCAAAGGTTTGGACGGGTTGTTTTTATATTTTCATTGGTAATCTCATCGTTTTTGGTCTGACCACCATTTCCGGTCTTTTCTTTGGTTCTCAGTATCCTATTTGGCGGGGACTGGCTGCCGCATTTGTCTTAACAATTGCATGGGTATGGCAAATACCTTTGGGAATGTTCTTATCCGCCAAGCTAAATTCGGTGGTGACTTTTTTGGGGATTCTTGGCGTAAATATAATTTGTTCGATTCAAGATATTGCTGGCGGCCGTTTTTGGTTTATTCCATTTGCAATACCTGCCCGCTTAATGGCGTCCATACTGGGGATTAATCCCAATGGTGTGCTGATGGCTCCGGACAGCCCGCTCCATGATAGCAGTGTGGTGCTGCCCGGCATACTCATTACTTCCGTTCTGCTTGCAGTATCACTTCTGTTAACAAAGATCTGGTTTAATGGAAGGAGTGAATAGAATGAAAAAGTTTAGCATGCAACTATCTTCTGATGCCATCAGGCTATCCAAAACCCCTTTTTTTAGTGTTCACCTTGCTATACCTGTATTGGGGATTCTGATCTTTACGGTATACCAGAGTATGACCATTTATCCCCCGGAAAAATTTACAGTAAACTATTACCAGGTGTTAACACTCATCTATCCGCTTTTAGCGGCATGGATTTGCTCAATCCTCACCGAACAAGATGTGGAAGCCGGAGGAGGGTTCCTCCTTTTGAGCGCCCCATCACGGATGAAGAACCTGCTGTCAGAACTGATCTTTTTGATTCTTGGCGGTCTTGTAGCATGTCTGATAGTTACCCTGGGCTACAGTGTTGTGGCGGTAATCAGGATACCGGGTTTTTCAGTTCCTCTTTCTCTCACGCTTTGCATGGCTTTGCTTATTTGGGGCTGTGCTGTTTTCGAATACCTGTTTCACACCTGGCTGGGATTTCAGTTTGGTCGGAATGTGAGCTTTGCATTGGCTGCTGCGGAAATTCTTTTTTCTGCGCTTATGCTTACAGGGCTTGGTGAAACCATTTGGTTTTATGTTCCCAGCGCTTGGGGCGTCCGCCTTGTCAGTCTGTTGTCCAGGTATTGGATGCAGGGCGATATGAGCACAGTGCCCGCCATACAGTTAGGCATAGTCGTAGCTGCAATAGTGACCGTGTTGATGCTGGCAGTTCTGTTTGTATGGTTTCACCGTTGGGAAGGGAGAAAAAACGATGAATAAATGGTCGGTTGTCTTCTTATCCCGGATCATTGTATAATTAAGAATACAGGGGGGATACGATGGCACATATTTTAGCTGTTGATGATGAACCAGAAATTCTGGCTTTTATAAAAACGGCACTGGAGCGGGAAGGTCATTTGGTGCAAACAGTGACGGCAACCTGTAAAGTATCGCCGGAAATGGCTCGTCTTGCCGACTTGATTTTACTGGATGTCATGATGCCTGGTGAAGATGGATTTTCCTATTGTAAGCGTATCCGAGACACAATCGATATACCGATTCTTTTTGTTACAGCGCGAACGGCTGAAGATGATTTGGTGCACGGTCTTGGGCTTGGCGCTGATGACTATATTCAAAAGCCGTTTTCGGTTGCGGAGCTACGGGCACGGGTGGCCGCACATTTACGCAGGGAATCCCGCAGTCATCTACACACGTTGCGCCTGGGGGATTTGGTATTGGATGTGTCCGGAAAGCGGGTGCTATATAAAAATATCGCCATTGCGTTTACCAAAAGTGAGTATGCCATCTGCGCCACCTTAATGGAACATGCTGGACAGGTGTTTTCCAAAGGCCAAATATATGAAGTGGTTTTTGGATATGATGGAGAATCAGACGAAAGTGTCATTGTGGAGCATATTAAAAATATCCGTGCAAAGCTAAAACCCTATGGAGCTGAGCCGATAGAAACCGTATGGGGGATTGGATACCGTTGGAAAAGAGAAAAGCAATCGGTTTAAAAGGCTATTTCACTCGCACGCTACTGCTGTTTTTTGTCGGAATCGTTGTTATCTTTGCATTGGCATTCATCATCCTTTTTCTTTGCATGGAAGCTGGCGTTATTGCGCCAGCCAATGCAGGAGAGAGGGAAGCCAGGGTGGAAATAGACCGGCAAAGCGAGAGTGGGATGTTCACAAATGATTTAGAACCCACTTTGTACGATTATATCTATTTTGACAAAGAGGGAAATGTAAGGGCATCTTCCCTGGAGGGAAGTACCCTTTCACAGGAGGTTTCAAGATATACAGCTGAGAACGTAACCTATGGCACAGGCGTGTATGTATTCTATGAGGATGGAAGCCGTTGCCTTTTCACTTGGCGCTATGTGGCTAGCTTTACCAATCCAACATTGCAAAACGTTTTGCCCAATGCGGAACTGATCATGTTGTTTTTGGCAGTTATGGCATCGGTCTTATTTTTCCTGCTATTTGTTCGTAGCATGGGTCGAAAGCTGGGTAATAAGTTAGCCTTGGTAGAAAATGCCAGCAAACAAATCGCACAGCAAGACCTGGATACACCAATCACCACATCTGTGGGCATAAATGAATTTAACCACGCGCTGCAATCAATGGACGATATGCGGAGCATTCTGAAAGATACGCTTATCAGACAATGGGAATCGGAACAACAACGCAAACAAGAAATTGCCGCCCTTGCCCATGACATAAAGACACCGTTGACAGTAATCAATGGTAACGCCGAATTACTTTTGGAAGATCTTTTGGAAGAGAAACAGGCTGCGCTGGTCAACTCTATATTTAGCGCAGGAATGCGGGTACAGCAGTATGTGGGTGCTTTGCAGCAGGTCTCGATTATTGATATGGATAATGAAGTAATGGAGACGACTGCTATTGTCCCAATGTTGGGCGAACTTAACGCGATTCTATCTCCACTGGCTAAAGATAAGTCAATATCGCTCGAGTATGTGTATAGCGAGAATTTATGCCCAATAATGGTTTACCCTTCCATGCTGGCCCGCGCGCTGATCAACATTGTCGAAAATGCGATACGCTTTACTAAAACCGGAGGATATATTACTATTTCTGCATGCCAAAATGAACAGGAAACATTATTTAGCGTTCAGGATCAAGGGCCTGGCTTTTCAAAAACAGCGATACACCATGCAAAGGAAATGTTCTGGCAACAGGATACAAGCCGGACAGGTAGTCGAAATTATGGAATTGGTCTTTCTATTGCCGAAAAAGTGGCACAAAAACATTCAGGACAGTTGTTCTTAGAAAACACCCCACAAGGTGCCTGTGTAAAAATTGTTGTCTCTTCTAAACAGTGTCGGCAATAGTTAATCCAAAACATTGGCCCAGATGGCAAGACACCTTCCTAAAGGGCGCTTTTCTTTTTCGGACGCTGTCTCCAGTACTGGAAGTTATGATAATTAACCTGATTTACTTCACACAATTTTTTTCTGCTCTAATCCGCTGCGCTCCTAGGCTTCTATACTCCCAACCCATTTTTTATGATTTATCTCTTTTTCACTGTTTAACATAAAAATCACCTTCAGCTTTATACTGAGGTGATTTTAGCAGATTCTATTCTGTTTGGGTATGTGGGATACAATTGACGCTTACAATTGAATCTCTTGAATCTGATTGCTGGATTTAGTAGGCGAACAGGACGATAGTAGAGCCATTGTAATCGATCAACTCACTGGTAAAAGTGGACAACGGCTTCGGAGCGGTACAAATACTAGTAGCTCCCGAACCGCCAAAAAGACTTTTGTAGAGGTTGCCGGAACTGTCCTGATAGATCAGGTATTCTTTACTGTCATTATCTTTATAATAGGTAGGGTTGATCGGTGCTCCACTGCCTTGAAGGGTTACCTTCGATTGGCTCTCAGGTGCCCATTCTTGATTAGACCAAAAATAAATCATTCCATCAGAACCGACCGCCAATGGCGTGCCATCCGCATCAAGGCCAAAGACCTGGTAGCCTGATAAAATATTTGCACCATCATAATTAGTTGTGTTAAGTAGGCTAAAGTCTTTAATGGCAGTTGCATCTACAGCAGTCGTAGCGGTATAAATTTTTCCATCGGAGCCAAGTCCGTAGAAGGTTCCAATACCGTCAGTGCTGTATGTACACATAAAGAGTTTCATCCCGTCTGGCATGGTCAGGGTTTGGTAATCGCCCCAAGTTTTACCCCATGAAGACCAGCTACTATCACTGAAACTAGCGGTAACCAAGCCGCTTTTCGGTAGAATCTTGCCAGTTGCAGTTTTTGTTTCCATCTGATAATTACCGGCATCAGTCCCGCTCAGGGTGGGGGTTAAGCGGATCTCGTACCAACTATCATCCGGTGTGACGGCTGAAGTTGGTGCATTTCCAGAATAGTATTCCCCGCTACAGGCAGCTAGCGACACGGTATCACCTGCAACAATCCCGGAATATGAGTCGGTGGCGGGGCTGATTTTCGCATCGATGACTATGGCCGAAGTCTTGCCATCCCATTTTTTAAGGGTTTCCAGCTGGAGGCTGTCGTCGTAAGATAACATCCTTTTGTCGATACTGGTCGTGATTGTACCAGTATTGGCGGGCGGGGCCAGATAATTGGTGGAATTAACCGTATAGGTTATCGTGACCGGCTTATTGGGGCCGGCATTTTTATCATTAAAGGTGGCAGTCGCGGTGACTTTGGCTGTTTCACCTGAAAGGATGCCGTTAACGTCAGATGTGACATCCTGATCTTGAATATAAACGCCATTGAGTTTTACTGTTTGAGTGCTGTCGTAAGTTTTAGATGCGTAACTCGAAATATTATCAGGCAAGGCCCCGGTATAATTTAGCTGAATCGGATTGATCTTACCGCTACTGATCAGGGGATCGATCAGGTAATTGCCGGCATCAGGGCCGGAAAGCGAAAAGCTGGTAGTGATAGTACGGTTACCGGCATCGGCGCTATCATAATGGCTTGAAGCCGTCGCGGTGACCTGCTCGTTGCCGATAATCCCGGTCATGCCAGTACCGCCCGTGATGGTGGTGAGAGTAGAGCTGGCACTGACGTTGCCATCATAGTCTTTCTCGGTTTGTAGCCCCATCGCTTCAGCGGTAACCGATAGTTTCTTCTTGGTAATGCTGCCGCCATTTGTCGTGCCGGTTAAGCTGGATTGGTTATCAGCAAAAACATAATTGCTGGCTGAAGTGCCTTCCAGAGTAATGGTGTACTTGATGTAAAGATTAGCTGCATCTGAGGGCTTACTGGTTTCAGTTTGACAAGCGCTGTCGGTATAGTATTTTGAGTCTACTTTGGATAAAAGTGTTTTGCCTGCTTCAGAGGCAAATAGACCGTTGTTATCGCTGCAGCTGACATTTACATTCAGTTTAGCGGTGCTGGTACCGTCATATTCTTTTGTTTTTTCTGACACGGTTCCGGTATTTAGCGTCAGTGGGGTAATGGCAGCGGTTTTGCTGTGATCATCGGGCAGTGGCTGATAATTCCCGGCAGCATCCCCAGAAAGGGTGTAGCGGATGGTTATTGGCTTAGCGGGGCCAACATCCTTGCCGGTATCATAGGTGGCGGTGGCGGTGACTGTCACCTTGCCAGAATCCGTGTCGGCAATATTGCCGGCTGGGACGGACGTATTATAAATAATACCCGTATTATTGACCTCTGTAAAGACATTGGCGGTGCCGTCGTAGGCTTTGGCCACCGGAGTGGGAGCTGCTATTGTCAATGACCGTGCGGTAATGTTAGCCCCACTGATGGTTTCTGTCGCTGGGACCTGATAGCGATTGTTGGCAGAGGTGCTGTCAATTGAATAGCTAATCGTAATGGTTCGGTTGTCGCCGGCGTTTTGATTATCATAAGCAGCGGTGGCCGTGACGATAATAGTGGGGTCGGCTGCCACACCGGTTGCCACGCTGATCACGTTATTGCCAGCTTGAATTTTGCCCTTGCCATTAAACACGTCAGTGCTGCCATCATAGGTTTTGGTTTTATTGATATTCAGGCTGGTGCAAGAGACCGTCAGGGTTCTTTTGGTAATGGTTCCGGTACCCGAGTGGTCGGCCGGGGCGCTGTAATTTTCGGCATCGTTTCCCGACAGGGTGTAGAAACAGTTTACCGTTTTATTGGCTCCTACGTTGTTGTCTAAATAGGTGGCCGTTCGGGAGATCGTGAGATTATCGGCGGCCAGCTGGCCTATGTCTTCGGTAATCACGGTGTCAAGCATCGTTGTTCCGTCATACTCTTTTGAGATCGGTGTTGTCGGGAGGCTCAGGGGTTTTGTTAGAATCTCGCCCTTGATTGTCGTGGTCGCCGGGGGATTGTACTTGCTGGCAGCAGCTCCGGATAGATTGTAGGTGATGGTGATATCCTTATTGCTGCCGACGTTTTTATTGTCATAGGTAGCCGTGGCGGTAACGGTTACGGTATCACCGATCGCAATTCCAGTGATGGCTGCACTGTCGAGTAGCTGATTGGTTACATCGGTGGCGGTAGTACCATCGTAGGTTTTAGATGGGCTGACAGTTGGGACAGTGGTCACACTCAGACTGATTTTGCTCGGTGGGGTATAACCGCCACCGCCGTTATCACCACCGCTGCCCCCGGGTTGCGGCTGAGGTGTTGGTTCTGGGGTGGGGATTACAGGTGGCACCACTACCTCGGGGTCAACCGTATAATTATCGGGAGCCTTTTCAAAGCTGACATTGTCTGAAGAAATATCGGCTTTGCTGATCTTACCGCTACCAGTGATATTAGTGGGGGCTGACAAGGCCAGGCTTGTTACGGAGGTGGTACTACCAAGTTCAATGGCGGTATTTTGGCCGTCTTCGCCGACATCCAGGGTTTTAATGCTGGTCTGCCCCTGGGTTTTAATCACCGCATTGGGAGCATTGACTGTGACTGAATCGAATTCGCCTTCAAGAATCAGGGTTTCGCCAGCAGCGTTTTCGCTTAGGATAACTGGCACTCCGTCAAGGCCGGTGGCAACAATCCGGACACCGCCGTCAGGAGCCTGTTCAATCAGAATTTTTGAATAGTCGCCACCGTTAATGTGAATACTGTTCTGGCCGCCGCCACGAACCCGCAGCTCACCGGAAACAGTGACATTGTTCAAGGTCACGTTACCGTTGCCTACGGCCTCATCAATGATCAGATTGCCATCAATTGTTAAGTTCTGAAGCGTCACATCACCGGTGGTGACAATTACATCCTGATTGATCGATTCGCTTCCGCTACTTGGTCCATAGCTACCGGCTTTACTGTAAATGGTTGATTGGGTCAAATCTTCAAGCTGGTTCATCGCCTTTTGGATAGTTGCAATGGCGGTGGCGATTTCAGTAGAACTGCTTTGCTTATCAATCTTGTTTTGAGAAACAACGGATTGCAGATTATTCCAGGAAGTTTTGCTAAAGTCGGATTCGTTTAAACTTTCAATTTGTTTTATCAGGGCAGTGTAGGCACTTAAATCGGTGCCAGTCGTGGCATCCTTGACAATTTCCAGTTTTAACGCTTCAAGGCGAAGCGAGCTGCCCACGGTACCAAGCTGTTCACCATCAAGGAACCATTTTTCCGAAGCGGCTGGCAAATCGCCAATATTCTGGACATGACCGCGGTAACGGACATGATAACCGGATACCTGTTTGCCGGTGGTGTCAAGCAGAACAATTTTGATCGCTTCAATGCGCAGTCCCTTGCCGCGGGTGCCGGCATAGTCGCCGTTTTTGGCCCAAGTGCTGGGATCATTTTCATCATAGAGCCAGCCGATGTTTTGAACATGGACGTTGTAACGTAGTTCAATCTCCGAGGCCACGTCCGCATCGGGTTTTAATTCGAAGCCTTCGATACGTTTACTCTGGCCAACGGTGCCAATTATCTCCGGACTTTCGATCCAGGTGTGGTCGGCAGGATAATCACCTAAGTTTTCAATGTGGCCGCGGGATAAGACCGGGACGATTTCTGTCTCGGCGAGGGCGGGTTGAATTGGGATGAAGAGGGCAAATAAAAGCAGGATAAGTAGTGTTTTTTTCATGAATGTTCTCCTTACAGGGTTATGCTAAATTGAGTGACGATCGCATCATCACTTGAATTCTACATTTAAAGCTAGTTTATTCTAACAGATATTAAAGTCTATACTCACAACAATTCACGAAGAAAACAGCCGTTTCGCGAAAGTGGGCGACTATTCGGGCAAAGGATAATTGTAATAAAAATGGCCACCGTTTGAAATAATATGGTTTCAGTGGTTGACAATTACCGGGTCAGCGGTGTATACTCACAACAACTTGATAAATAGATCAGGCTCAAAAATACAATTAAACGATGGTATGATGAATGATGGATACGGGAGAGACTGCAGAGTGTGCAGCACCGAAGGAATAAGCTGGTATTAGCCATAATATCGGCGATGATCTCAGGTAAAGAGGACCGTATCTGGACATCTCTCTGGAAAGCGAAGACGCACCGAAGGGGCAACTTTATAGTAGGAATCTCTCAGGTCAATAACAGAGCAGAAGGCATTAGCTTTCTGCTTTTTTTGTTTTTTTGTTAAAATTAGAAAAATGGAGGATTAAAAAAATGAGAATTGTTGCAGGGTTGAAGTATTCAAAGGATCATGAGTGGGTTAAGGTAGAAGGCAATCAGGCCACCATAGGGATTACCGATTACGCCCAACATTCCCTGGGGGACATTGTTTTTGTTGAATTGCCGGAAGTGGGTGATCATATCGATAAGGATCAAACCTTTGGGGTGGTCGAATCGGTTAAGGCGGCTTCCGATATTTATTTGCCGGTGGCCGGAACGGTCGAGAAAATTAACGAAGCGCTGAATGATGAGCCAGAGCTGATTAATACCGATGCCTTTGAAAACTGGTTGATTTGTGTTGAAATGGATGATCCCACAGAAGTTGATGACTTGATGGACGCAACCGAGTACGAAGCGTTTTGTCAGGAATAGAAAGCGTGCGAGATCAGCAAATGGGAGATTTAAAACGCACCGTATTATATGACAATCATGTCAAAGCCGGAGCCACCTTGGTAGATTTTGGGGGCTGGGAGATGCCAATTCAGTATCCCCATGGCATTGTTGATGAGCATTTCCATACCCGGATTAAAGCGGGCATCTTTGATGTTTCACATATGGCCCGCTTCATCATCACCGGAAAAGAGGCCACCGCTTTTTTACAGTATGTCCTGACCAACAATGTTTTTGCGCTGGATCTGCTTCAGGCTCAGTATACGATGATTCCCAACAAAAACGGCGGCGCCATTGATGACGCCTACCTTTACCGCTTTTATGAAGATCGCTACCTGCTGGTAGTGAATGCGGCCAACGCCGACAAAGATTGGCAGCATCTGAATAATGAAATCAAAGCCTTTGATGCCCAAATAACCGATCAATCCGCTGAGCTGGCGATGATTTCACTGCAAGGCCCGGAAGCCAAGAATATTTTGAAAAAATTGACCGGAAGCGAATTTTTGACCGAACCCCTTAAGAATGCATTGGGAATTCTTAATTATCACGGGGCCCCCCTCCTGATTGCACGAACTGGCTACACGGGAGAACCCCTGGGTTTTGAACTGTTTGCCAAGGCGGAGCAAAGCCCGGAAATCTGGGAAAAGCTGCTGGGATTGGGTGCCATGGCCGTCGGTCTGGGGGCCCGGGATACATTAAGACTGGAAGCCGGTCTGCCGCTATATGGACACGAACTGGGACTGGATAACGAGGGTCAGGAGATTCCGATTTTCTCCTGTCCACTGGCTAAATTTGCTGTCAGCTTTGCCGCGGATAAGGGCAATTATCTGGGGCGGGCACCACTTCGGGAACAGTATTGCGGCTTTAAGGCCATCATGGAACGGGATTTTAGCGATTTATCCAAACTGCCCAGAATTGTCAGATCGTTGGCGATTACCGGCAAAGGTGTAGCCCGGGCCGGATGCAAGGTTTTTAAAGATGGCAGGGAAGTCGGCGTGATCACCAGTGCCACCATGGTACCCTATTTAAAAGCCGAAGGCTATGGACTGGATAGCAAGATAACCGATGAAAAAGCGATGCGTGGGATTGGTCTGGCGCTGCTTGATGGCGATGTCGAGATCAACGATCCGGTGGAGGTCGAAATCCGCAACAAACGGGTTGCGGCGGTGATTGTGCCCTATCATTTAAAAAGTGATGCGCCCCCGTATGCCCGCCCGATTCTTTATGGCGTGGAGGTAACAAGACAGTTTGAAAGCGCCGCTAATTATCCCGGCAAAGCCCTCAATCTGCTAAAGAAGAGCCTTGACAATACCCATCACCGGCAGTATGAAACCATTAACCTGATTCCGTCGGAACAGGCTCATTCGTCAGCGGTACGGTTGTTATCAGTGATGGATCCGTCGTTTCGCTACGCAGAGCACAAAAAAACCAAATCCTTTTATGATTATGACGTTTTTTATTATCAGGGAACAGCTTTTATCGACGAGATTGAATATTTGCTGATGGAAGAATTCAAGCAGTACTTTAACTGTGCCGAGGTTGAAACTCGGGTAATCAGCGGGCAAATGGCCAATACGGCAGTCTTTAGTGCTTTGATGGATTACAAGAATCGGGTCAACCGTAAGGTTGAGGCCAAGCGGTTGGGCTATATCCTGAACAATCATATCATCCGTGGTGGTCATTTAAGCGCCCAGCCAATGGGTGCCCTGCATGACTATATCGCCGTCGATCCCCGGACGGAAAAAACGGCAGTTGTCAATTTCCCGGTGGAGCCCGATAACCTCTTTAAGATCGATGTCGAAGAAACCAAAAAGGTCATTACGACGTATCGACCGGAATTAATTATCTTTGGTAAGAGCATGGTTCTGCACAAGGAACCGGTACAGGAAATACGCCAATTTATCGATGATCAGAAGCTCAATGCGGTGATTATGTATGACATGGCCCACGTTCTGGGACTGGTCGGTGATTATTTCCAGGATCCCTTTAAAGAAGGGGCTGAGCTGGTGACTGGTTCCACCCATAAAACATTTTTTGGAACCCAGCGTGGGGTCATTGCCGGAAATTATGACAAGGATGATTATAAGTATGGCCTTTGGGAAACCATCGAGACCCGGGCGTTTCCAGGCAGTGTCAGTAACCACCATCTCGGAACGATGTTGGGTCTGTTAATGGCGGCCTACGAAATGAATTATTTTAAAGATGATTATCAGCGCACTGTCATCGAGAATGCCAAATATTTTGCCAGGGCGCTGGCTGAAGCTGGACTTGATGTGGCCGGTGATCCACAGATTTCCTATACCGAGACCCACCAGGTGGTGGTTCGGGTTGGCTATGGCATTGGTCCGGAAGTGGCCAGACGTCTTGAAGAAAGCAATATCATCATTAATTACCAGGCAACGCCGGAAGAAGAGGGTTTTACCGCTTCCGGGGCAATCCGCATTGGTGTTGCTGAGATGACCCGCTTTGGTTTTACCAAGGCAGCCTTTAAAGAGACGGCTGAGCTGATGGCCGATGTGATTTTGCGTAAAAAAACAGTGGCGGAAGACGTTAAAAAGCTCCGTAGCCAGTTTACTACAATGAAATACTGCTTTGATGATGAAGCGATAGCAGAACAACTTGAAAAACTGAAAGCCACACTTTAAAGGAGGAAAACACCGATGGCATCTTATTTATCAACAACCGGAGAAGAACAACAGGCGATGCTAAAAAAGCTGGGTCTGACATCCCGGGACGCACTCTTTGCAGACATCCCCGGGGCAGTCCGGCTGGACCGGGAACTGGCGTTGCCGGAAGCCCTGTCAGAAATGGAGTTGATCACCCTGATGCGGGAGCTGACACAAAAAAATACCAACCTGGACAGCTACGCCTGTTTTTTGGGAGCCGGGGCGTATGATCATTTTATTCCCAGTGTTGTTGGCAGTCTGACTTCCCGACAGGAATTCTACACGGCTTACACACCCTATCAGCCGGAAATCAGTCAGGGCACCCTGCAGGCAATCTTTGAGTTTCAATCGATGATCTGTGAGCTGACCGGAATGGAGATTGCCAATGCGTCAATGTACGATGGCGCCACGGCACTGGCCGAAGCGGTGGCGATGGCTGTCAGTCAGACGGGTCGGGACGAAGTGCTGATTGCCAGCACCGTTGCTCCCGAGCATCGCCAGGTGGTGCAAACCTATGCCCGCTTTAAAAATGTGCAGGTGAGAGAAATTGGTTTTCAAAATGGTACCATCGATTTAAACCAGCTTGAAGCCTTATGCAGCGCAAAGACCGCTGCGGTGATTGTGCAAAGTCCGAACTTTTTTGGCGCTATTGAAGAGTTGAGCCGGGTGGCGGACCTTGCCCATCAACAAAAAGCCTTGTTTATTGCCTCGGTCGATCCATTGTCATTGGCAATCCTTCGATCTCCAGGCGAATTGGGTGCTGATATCGTGGTTGGAGATGGTCAGTGCCTGGGGAATCCAATCAGTTTCGGCGGGCCGGGACTGGGTTTTATGGCAACAACCAAGGCTCTGATGCGAAAATTGCCTGGTCGGGTGGTTGGAGAAACCACTGACCATGACGGCAAACGAGCCTTTGTCTTAACCCTTCAGACCAGAGAACAGCATATTCGGCGGGATAAGGCGACGTCCAATATCTGTTCGAATCAGGCCCTGAATGCCTTGGCAGCAACGATTTATCTGACGTTACTGGGCAAGGCGGGGCTAAAAGAGGTGGCTACCCTATGCCTTCGTAAAGCCCATTATCTCCATGACAGGCTGATTGCCACCGGAAAATTTACCCCGGCTTTTACAGCTCCATTCTTTAAAGAGTTTGCAGTTATCGGCACAACTGCACCGGAAGACTTAAACAAAGATCTGCTGGGGGATGGAATCATCGGCGGTTATGAATTAAAAAAGGCCTATCCGGAGTTTGAGTATGGCTGGTTGCTGGCGGTCACTGAAAAACGAACCCGCCAGGAAATTGATCAGCTGGTAGAAAAGGTGGTGAAGCATTGTGATTAAACAAGAAGCGCTTATTTTTGAAAAGTCGGTGCCGGGAAGAAAAGCTGATATTCTGCCAATGTGTGATGTTCCCGAGATATCCATTGACACCATGATCCCCGAAGTGTTTTTACGTACTGAGGAAGCAGCCTTGCCGGAGGTTAGCGAGATCGATACAATCCGCCACTTTACGGCCCTTTCGCAAATGAATCACGGGGTTGATTCGGGTTTTTATCCTCTGGGCTCCTGTACCATGAAATATAACCCCAAAGTTAATGAAGCGGTGGCTCAGTACCGTGGTTTTACCGGGGTTCACCCCTATCAGCCCGAGCAGACTGTTCAAGGCTGTCTGGAAGTGCTTTATCAAACCGATCGAATGCTGGCAGAGATTACCGGAATGGAACGGGTATCGCTGCAACCGGCGGCTGGCGCCCATGGCGAAATGGCGGGACTGATGATTATTAAAGCCTATCATCAGCACCGAGGTGATACAAAGCGACAAAAAATTGTTGTACCAGATTCATCCCATGGCACCAATCCGGCCTCAGCGGCGGTCGTTGGGTTTGATGTCATCGAGGTGAAGTCCAATCAGGCTGGTGGGGTTGATCTTGAAGCACTGCAGGCGGTGATGAGTGATGAAATTGCCGGACTGATGCTGACGAATCCCAGTACTCTGGGCTTATTTGAAGAAAATATTGTCGAAATAGCGAAGATCGTCCATCAGGCGGGGGGGCTGCTCTATTATGACGGTGCCAATATGAACGCCATCATGGGCAAAACCCGCCCGGGTGACATGGGCTTTGATGTGGTACATCTCAATCTCCACAAAACCTTTAGCACACCTCATGGCGGTGGCGGCCCGGGTTCAGGCCCGGTGGGAGTGAAAAAAGAATTGGTTCCCTTTCTGCCAGGGCCGGTAGTGGAAAGCGGCACCAACGGCTATTATCTTGATGGTGACCGGCCGCTGTCAATTGGCCGGGTTAAATCGTTCTATGGTAATTTTTTAGTGGTCGTTAAAGCGTTTGCTTACATCCGTTCATTAGGGGCAAAGGGACTACGGGAAGCTTCAGAAATGGCGGTGCTAAATGCCAACTATATCCGTGCTGGGCTTTGTGAGGATTATGAATTGCCATTTGGAAAAACTTGTATGCATGAAGTTGTTTTTTCAGCTCAAAAGCAGGCAAAGGCCGGGGTGTCGGCACTTGATATTGCCAAGCGTCTGATTGATTTTGGCTATCATCCGCCGACGATCTATTTTCCGCTGATTGTCAAAGAAGCACTGATGATTGAACCAACTGAAACCGAAAGTAAAGAAACCCTTGATGCTTTTATTGCGGCGATGAAACAGATTGCCAGGGAAGCACAAGAAAATCCGGAAGTAGTTAAATCGGCACCGCATGATACCATTGTCGGGCGATTGGATGAGGTAAAAGCAGTTCGTAAGCCAGTTCTTACATTCAGTCAGAAGGCGGGCGCTTAAAAAGGACTATTCTGGGTAAGAAAATATCAGAAAAATCGATGGCATCGTTGTAGAGTGCTGAGTAAAAGTCTGGCTGATGCCGAAAGAGTGAGGTTGGGATGAATGTATTTGACATTATTGGACCGATTATGGTGGGCCCCTCCAGTTCCCATACGGCCGGGGCGGTGCGGATCGGAAAAATCGCCCGGGCGGTGTCCGGTGGGCAGCCAGCGACGGTGATGATAGAGCTCTTTGGTTCGTTTGCCCAAACCTATAAGGGTCACGGTACCGATAAGGCAATTATTGCTGGCTTATTGGGGATGGCTCCGGATGATGAACGCATCAAAGACAGTCTGGAGCTGGCCCGGGACCTGGGCATGGCCTTTAAATTTAAAAAATCCGGCAACAAAGCGGTTCATCCCAATACGGCTCTGATTGCAGCGGTTGATTCACAGGGCAAAAAAACCATTGTCCAGGGATCATCGGTGGGTGGTGGCCGAATTGTGGTCAACCGGATTAATGAGATCAATGTCAAGTTTAATGGCGAATACTACACTCTGCTGGTGCCCCATCATGATACGCCGGGAATGATCGCGGCAGTGACCAATTTGCTGGCTGATCAGGGGATCAACATTGCCGAGATGAACATGTATCGTTCCCAACGAGGTGGTGAAGCAATGATGGTGATTGAAACCGACCAGGCCGTTAATGAAGAACTGGTCAGTTTAATTGAAGCAGTGAACTCTGTAAAAAAGGCGGTTTTAATCAAACCAATCTATTAGGAGCGAAGATGATAAGTTATGATTCCGTACAGGAACTGGCAGACAAGGCGACAAAAAAGGGAAAACGTATTTCGGCGTTGGTTCTGGCCGATCAGGCGCTGCAGATGGAAAGATCCCAGCAAGACCTGATCGAAGAAATGAAAAAAAGCCTGCAGGTGATGGCCGAAGCCGCCAGCAAAGGCTTAAACAGCGGGAGTAAGTCAGCCAGTGGTTTGAGTGGCGGGGATGCGCTTAAAATGAAACAGGCCATTCGTGCCGGTCAGTCCCTCGGCGGGATGGTGCTCAGCGAAACCCTGGCCAAGGCCCTGGCCATTGCTGAAGTGAATGCCTGCATGGGGCGAATTGTGGCAGCTCCCACCGCTGGTTCCTGCGGGATCATTCCGGCTCTTTTGCTGACCTTGAAAGAAGCATACGATTTAACCGAAGCGCAGGTGGTGATGAGTCTTTTTACCGCCGCCGGGTTGGGTATGGTAATTGCCAAAAAAGCCAGTATATCTGGGGCTGAAGGTGGCTGTCAGGCCGAATGTGGCAGTGCCGCGGCGATGGCGGCAGCGGCAGCGGTTGAGCTGATGGGCGGTACCCCGCAAATGTGCGCCCATGCCTGTGCCATTGCGCTGAAAAGCGTACTGGGGCTGGTCTGTGATCCGGTGGCCGGGCTGGTTGAAGTGCCCTGTGTCAAGCGCAATGCCAGCGGGGCGGCCAATGCCCTGATTGCTGCAGAAATGGCCCTGGCGGGTATTGAAAGTGTCATCCCGGTGGATGAGGTGATTGCCGCCATGAAAGACATTGGGGATGCGATGCCGAAAACGCTCAAAGAAACGGCAGAAGGCGGACTGGCCGACACCCCGACAGCCAAGAAAATGGCCCGGGAGATTTTCCGCTAATTCTGGCCGGGATCATTATGTGTAACGGACAAGCAGGCAATCAGATTACAACCAGACATGGCATGGATGGCGGTGTAAAAAGATTGGGCGTTTTTAGAAATAAAGAGCATTGTCTTTCATCTTTCTTTAACATCTGCTTAAATAAATGAAAAGTTACAGAGAAAGTTAAGCTTAACAATTTATAATTTGTGAAGTGAGAAAAGTTTCGACATCTTTTTTCACTTCACTATCATTGGCAGCTGTTTATAAACGGCTGCTTTTTCTGCTTTATTGGGTTGACAAACGGGTTTGATTCGTTTATGATGAATAAAATATCAGAAAGACGTAGATGCGGAATAGTAGTTGTTGGATGATTTGCAGAGATCTGCTGGGTGGTGTGAAGCAGAAATCAGAAGATGATGAACTCACCTCGGAGTTGCTTGCTGAAACAGTGCCGATAGAGTCGGCGAAAATTAGGTTAAGACGGAAGCCCACCGTTACAGGGGATGGATATCGGTTTTATTAAGCCCGTATTGAAGATTTATAAAAAGAGTGGTATAGCAGATTTTTCGTCTGTCTCGTTTGAGACAGGCGTTTTTTTATACACTAATTTTAGACGAAAAAGAATCTTCAGGGGCAGTAAAGGGTATCGATAAAGTGCATGCAGTCTTCTGTGTGAATAAGAGTGGTACCGCGGAAAGCTCCCTTTTCGTCTCTGATTGAGATGATAAGGGAGCTTTTTTTACCCAAAATTCATAAAAGGAGAAAGAGTATGTCACGAAAAATTTATGTTTTTGACACCACCTTAAGAGATGGTGAGCAGGTGCCGGGGGCCAAATTGAATCTGGCCGAAAAGCTGGAGGTGGCCCAGCAGATTGCCAAAATGAAGGTCGATATGATGGAGGTAGGCTTTCCGTCGTCATCCCAGGGGGATTTTGAGGCCGTTCGGGCGATTAGCCGAAAAATCGGCCAGGACGTCTGGATTGCGGCCCTGGGTCGGGCGGTGGAAGCAGACATTGATTGCATTTATGAGAGTATCCGGGCGGCCGAAAATCCGTTGATTCATATTGTTTTGGGTTCATCAGGTGTTCACGTCGCCAAGAAATTTAAGAAAACACCGGAGCAGGTTATCGAGATGGGTGTCGGCGCAGTTAAATATGCCATCAGTCTGCTACCCCAGGTTCAGTATTCGTTGGAAGATGCCAGCCGCTCGGAGTTTGAGTATCTCTGGCAAACCATTGAAGCGGTGGTTAAGGCTGGTGCCACCATCATTAATGTGCCGGATACGGTGGGGTTTGCCATTCCTGAGGAATTTGGCAAGCTGATCTACCGCATTAATGATCGGCTTAAAAATCTCGATCCCAGGGTGATGCTCAGTGTTCATTGTCATAATGACACTGGTCTGGCTACCGCCAATACCCTGGCAGCGGTTAAAAACGGGGCGGATAAGGTGGAATGTACCATCAATGGGATCGGTGAGCGGGCCGGCAATACCGCACTGGAAGAAGTGGTCATGGGGATTTCGCTCCACCCGGCTTATTATGGCGGACATACCACGGTGGACTCCAAAAAAATCTATGAAACATCCCGGATGGTCAGTGCCACCATGGGCTTGGATATTCAGGTCAACAAGGCCATCACCGGGGAAAATGCCTTTGCTCATTCCTCGGGAATCCATCAGGATGGGCTGCTCAAATCCAAGGATGTTTATGAAATTATGGATCCACAAACCATCGGAGCACCGGCAATGGAAATTGTCCTCACTGCCAGATCAGGCCGACATGCGTTTATGCACGTCACAAAGCGTCTGGGTTTTGATATTCCTGAGGTCTCAGTGGCAGCCATCTACCAGCAGTTTTTGACGATGGCCGATGCCAAAAAAGAAATCTACGACAATGATGTCCTGACCCTGCTGAAAAACAGTGGCGTTCCCAGCAGTGCTACGAGCCCGGAATTATGGCAGCTACTTGATTATCAGCTACAGGTGACCGGAGGGTTACCAGTAGCAACAGTTAGGCTGGTAAAAGGTGAGCAGGAAGTGGTGAGCAGCCGCAGCGGATCCGGGGTTATTGATGCCCTTTATGGAGCGATTATGGAAGCTATCGGGGCGCCCATTGAACTCATCGATTACCGGATCAACAGCCTCAGTCGGGGCAAAGGGAGTCTGGGCAAGGTCACCGCCCAGATTCGCTGCGATGACCAGTTGTTCTCGGGTAAAGCCATCGAGCAGGATGTGATGCGGGCCAGTGCCCTGGCGCTGATTAATGCGGTCAATAAGATGCTGCTTAAATAAGTAAAAATTAACGGAAAAAATCTTATGGTAAGGGCTTAAAAAATTAACACGGGCTTATCAGCAGATGATCGGAGGCAATCAAAATGTTTGCCTCCGATTTATTCCAAAGCAAACTCAATCCCCCGATGCTCCACCGAAGTTGAAAAGACAATCAGGGTTTTAGTTCGGCCGAATCGTTGCAGTTCGCCGATGAAGCTGTCCAATTCGCTGGTGCTGGGGAAAAGAACTTCCAGTAGCATCGAATAATCACCGGTGACACAATTGCATTCGATCACATTATTGCAGCCCTGGATGTAGGGATAGAACTCTTTTTTGCGGATCGGTTCAACCTCCAGATTGACAAAGGCCTTGATATGATAGCCCATTTTGATGGGATTCACTACCGCCTGATAGCCGCTAATATAATTATTCTTTTCCAGTTGTTCGATCCGGGAAGAAACCGCCGGTGACGAGAGATAGACCTGAGCGGCCAGTTCTTTGATTGAGATTCGGCCGTTTTTCTGGAGCAGATTTAATATCTGCAGATCGATGGCGTCCAATTGTTTGTTTTTCATTATTTAGTCTCCTGAATTATTGAAAATAATTGAAAATGGATTGTTAGTGTAAAATAGTCGATGTTTGTTACAATATTGTAACATAATTAAATTAAGTAAAGAAGTGAAAAAACTTTTTAAATTAGGTGAATACACTTAAAATAATTAGGTATCATCGTTTTGTGTTGAGTGATTGACAATGTAAATGTTTTAAGTTTATGATTGTTTTCAGTTGATGTGCCGCAACAAATTATAAGCAGGAGACAAGTGTATGAGCGAATTCTATGATCCCTATTCGAACGTGGTAGATGTAATGACAGAGGCAATGGAAATTGGCGGGATGAATCAGTATATGTTTGATATCATTAAAAACCCCCAAAGGGAAACAAAGGTCTATTTGCCGGTGGAAATGGATGATGGAACGGTACAGGTTTTTGAAGGCTATCGAGTTCAGCATTCCAATATCCGGGGGCCGTTTAAAGGCGGGATCCGCTTTCATCAGGACTGTAATTTAAATGAAGTCAAGGCCCTGGCCACCTGGATGTCGTTAAAATGTGCAGTCGTTAATATTCCCTACGGTGGGGCTAAAGGTGGGGTGCGGGTTGATCCCAATACGCTTTCTCAACGGGAACTGCGCAAACTGACCAGACGTTACGCCTTTGCCATCGAACCGCTAATTGGTGCGGATATGGATATTCCAGCACCAGACGTTAACACCAACTCCCAAACCATGGCCTGGATTCTGGATACCTATAGCATGCTAAAAGGTAAGCCCTGCCCTGGGGTGGTCACCGGAAAACCCTTGGAGCTGGGTGGCTCTAAAGGACGGAATTCGGCCACTGGCCGGGGCGTGGCGATCAGTACCAAACTGATTCTGGAACGGGATGGCAAGCAGCTTGCGGATGTTTCGGTGGCAATCTCGGGGATGGGCAATGTCGGTGGGAATGCCGCCCGGATTCTTTTTCATCGGGGCAGTAAAATTGTGGCCTTAAGTGATGTTTCGGGAGGAATTTACTGCGAAAACGGTTTGGATGCTGATGAAATATCGGAGTTTCTGGAGCTTACCGGTAAGCAGTTAAAAGATTATCAGAAAGCGGGGGTCCGTCATATTTCCCATGAGGAAGTCCTGACCTGCAAATGTGATGTGCTGATCCCGGCGGCGCTGGAGAACCAGATCAATGCTGAAAATGCCGAAAAACTGCAGTGTTCTTATGTCATTGAAGGCGCCAACGGTCCGACCAGCGTGGCCGCCGATGCGCTATTGGAAGAACGGGGCATCGTCCTGGTGCCGGATATTTTTGCCAACAGCGGTGGGGTGATTGTTTCTTATTTTGAGTGGGTTCAGAATATTCAGATCTTAACCTGGAACCGGGAGCAGGTCAATAAAACCCTGGAGAAAATTATGTCAGCCGCATTTATTGAAATTCTCGAAGAAAGTCAGCAATCCCAGTGTTCATTGCGGATGGCGGCCTATATCATCGCTCTGAAACGGTTGATTTATGCTGAAGAGATTAAGGGGATTTTCCCCTGATTGACAAGGACATTTGATCAAGCTTTAGGAGACAGCTTTCTTTTCAACCTTATTTCAAGGTTCATGGACTAAATTATTAAGGTAATAACATCCACCTCACCCAAATAAAAAACAGCGGACTTTATATCAGTCGGCTGTTTTTTCTTTTTGCAAATATTTGTCCGATCTGACAAGATTAATTTAGAATCAATAGCTAAACGTTATACTCGTTGTATGATTTTAAAAAGAAAAAACATCCAAGTGACGGCGGTGGAGCATGTTTTTTGAGATGAGAAAAAGATAGTGATTGAATGGATTGTTGTTGACAAAATAAAGAAATGAAGATAATATATTTATGAATAAATTCATAAATGAATAAATTCAAGATAACTGTTAATTGCTGATTAAAGAATAATAAATTGCGAAGCAGCGGGTTAAGCTCCTGCTACTTTGTAAACGCTAAGCATAGATAAAATGGAGGAGACTGAAGATGGAACAAGATAATTATAAAAATGTATGTGAATATTGGCGACTAAAGGCGCTGGAGTTTGACTATGAAGAACGTTATGCGGCCTTAGGACTGCCCGGATACAATGAAAATAATTTACCGATTACTTATTTTGGTGTCAATTACGAGATTAACCGAGTGGATGCCAGAATTCATAATCTTGAAAATCCCCAGGAAGAGGTGGATTTTTATACTCAGTCAGCTATTTATCATTTGTTTTATTTTTCGAAAGAAGCACCGAGAAATTCTGGTAATTTTATTCCTCTTCATGAACTTCGGGGTGCAGCACCATTTAGTCCGGCCTTTAAAAAATCAACCCTGATGCCTTTTGCCAAAACCTTTGAAGGTAAAACAGATCAATTGATTGATGCTGCTGAAAAACTGGGGTTTGAACGGTTGCCAAATTCAGACGCCGGATTTCAGGCCATGGCCTTTGTCTGTATGCCAATTCGTTTTTTATTTTGGGATGGTGACGATGAACTGCCAGCTCAGGCCACCATTCTTTTTGATGAAAAAATCACCGATTTCACGCATGAGGAAACCGTCATCGGTATTGGCGGTGATCTGGTGAATCGGCTGTTCAGTGCGGCCGGGTTAAAAAGATTAATATAGTTAAAGTAAGGATCATAAAGAGAGTCCAAGCTCATGTTTTATTGCAGTCTTATTTTGTTAAAAGTCCATCCATAAACAGCTTCAATTTATAGTTGAGGTTTTCCTCAAAAGAAATTTTTGCATGACTGGTAAGGGCAGATTTGATTAAACCCATAAACAGTTCGGTGATCATTTCAATGGGTACATCATTTCTGAAATCGCCATTTATTCGCCCTTCCTGGATTATGGCTACCAAGATATCTTTAAATTCAGTTCCATGGGGTGGCCCCATCAGAGAAAGATGGCGATTGCATAAGTTAAATAATTGCTGATTTTCTTTAAAAATTTTACCGATGGTTAACAGAATTTGAGAGATTTTTTCCGGAGGACTCATGGAAGAGCGATTCAGTTCTTCCAGGGAGTCCTTTGTTTCATCCAGATTTTTTGTCAAAACATATCTCAGAACATCTTCTTTTGAATGAAAATAATTATAAAAGGTGCCCGTGCCAATATCTGCAGCCGATGCAATTTCAGCGATGGTTGTTTCTGCAAATCCTTTTTCAATAAACAGTTTCATTGTCACATCGACGAGAGTAGTGAGTACCTGGCGTTTTTTTCGATCTCTGCGACTGATTTCTTTTTCCATAAATTTACCTTCCTAAATAGGCGTCGTGATAGACCCGATGATACTTTAGTCCGAATGATGATTCTTTGTCTAAGCTATATCCTAGCGATTTTTCATAACAAAGTCAAGAATGAACGGCAATCTGAAGAAAGATACCTTAATTAGAATGAGAGATTTACAGATTATCTGATTTGTATTACATACCAACGCAAAAACCACCACTTAATGTGGTGGCCTTGCGTTGGTAGTGTAATTGACAAATTATTGTGGATTATCTCAGTTGAAATTGATTAATCATCTGTTTTAATAAAACCGATTGGCCGGATAATTCTTCACTGGCAGCGGCACTTTGTTCGGCGGTGGCTGAGTTCTGCTGAACAACCTGGGCAACTTGTTCGACTCCCAGGTTGATTTGGGCAATGCCTGTGGCCTGTTCATTGGAGGCGGTGGCAATATTGCCAATCAGACCGGTAACTTGATCGATGCCACTGACAATTTCATCAAGTGCTGCAGCTGTTTCATCGGCAATTTTTGTTCCTTCCTGAACCTTTTGGATGGACCCTTCGATCAGTCCGGTTGTTTCTTTGGCGGCATCGGCACTGCGGGCAGCCAAGGTTCTAACTTCTTCGGCGACGACGGCAAAACCTTTGCCGTGTTGTCCGGCCCGGGCCGCTTCAACCGCCGCATTGAGCGCCAGAATATTAGTTTGGAAGGCGATATCATCAATGACTTTTATAATTTTAGAAATATCATCAGAGGACTTGTTCATGTCGATCATCGATTGCTGCATTCTGATCATTTGATTAGTGCCCTTATCAGCGTTTTCCATGACGTCAGCGGCCAATGATCGGGCCTTATTGGCATCAACGGCATTGTGTTTCGTCTGGTCGGCGATTTCAGCGATGGATGCGGTTAACTCCTGAATCGAGCTGGCCTGCTCAGTGGAACCCTGTGCCAAGGACTGACTACTGTCAGCAATCTGATTGGCACCGGTATTAACTTGTTCAGCCGCATTGTTGATGTCACCAAGGAGATCATTTAACTTTTTTATAATCGCATTAAGCGAAACAGAAATAGCATTGAAATCGCCTCGGTAGACACGCATGTCATTGATGCTCAGATTGCCGTTGCCGATTTCTTCAGTCACAGCTGAAATTTCAGTTACGACCGTTCTGAAGCGGCTGCCCATGGTGTTGACGGCGGTTTTCAGGGCATCAAAGCTGCCTTTATAGGTGCCAGTTACGGTGGCGTTTAAATTTCCTTCAGACATATCATCCAATGCTGCTGCCACTTCGTTAATGGGTTTTGAAATTTTTGCTAGGATTCCATTCATGCCCTTTATCAGTTTTTGCCAGGAACCACTAAAACGGGTTTCATCGGCCCGGATCTCCAGTTCACCCTGGATTGCGGCTCGGGTCAGCTGGGTGGCATCGGTGATGAGATCGCCAATGGATTCTTTCACACAGATTAAGTTCTTTTCGATGGTCATAAACTGTTCGTGGGTGGCATGGGTATAGTCATCGGGCAGCTGAATATCCATATCAAAATCCAGGTTCCCGAGTGATAATCGTTCCAGATTTTGCTCTAAACGAAGCACTTCTTTTTTGGTATACTGGGCGACGCTTTCATTTGGGGTGGTATCGTGAGAGATTTCCAGATAGCCGATGGTAGAGCCATCTTTATCAAGAATAGCAGCCGTGTCCATGCGATAATAGCGGCCCTTGAATTCGAAGGGGTATTCGGTTCGACCGCTTTTTTTAAAGGCGGTAACGCCACAATTTTCGGTCTTGCAGATCTCAAGATTACACTCGGAACAGGCGTGGCCATACATATCTTCCCGTTTTTCGGCGGTGCCGGTTTTTTTCATCAAGTCACCCAGCGCTTTATTGAGAAAGGTAATCTTCAAATCATTGTCAACGGCGGTAACACGGTATGGCATCGCATCCAGGATTGCTGCATAGAAGTCTTTTTCAGAGGCCAGTATTTCGATGGCCTGATTGGTCCGGGTGATCGCATTTTTGAAATCACCCCCCAAAGCATCGTTGTGTTTCTGATCCAAATCAAATCCTGGCTTGATGCTTTCTGGCAGCATTGATAGATAATCGACGAGATTTAACATTGCGGTTTGCATACGTTGCAAACTGTTCCCCAGCAGATCTTTTTCGGATTTTGGGGTTATTGCGACGGAAAGATCACCAGCACCGATCCGGCTTGTAATATCTGCCTGAGATTTAATAGTCCCGGCGATTTCTGTTAAGGTGTAACCTAATTGACCCAGCTGGTCGTGGGTCTGCGTTGCTTCAAGGTTTATGTCAACATCACCAGCAACGATGCGATTGGCAATTTTAGTTAGCTGAGTTATTTGGTTCGAGGTTTTATTAAAACCCACTAAAATCACGCCAACGATGACAAGCAATCCGAGTGCATAAATCAGGATTATGCTGTTTGGGATTGTAAAATACTGGTCGAAGTTCAGGCTCAGGACATACAGTGATAAGCCAACGGTTACTAGAAAAATAAAAGCAACAGGCAAAACAACTGTCAGTAGAATCCTCGACACCAAGGTTTTTTCATACTTCATGTAATACTCCTTTGATCATAAATTAAAATGTGTTTAAACAATAATTCAGGTCATTTTTCACCACTTTTCCTTGAATGATTTTACCGCTGATCTACGTTTTGTAGATGCTGTTACTCTTCACAGCCTGGGTATTCAATCGAATCTGCTTACGTACCTCAAATATTATATCCAATCATTTTAGTAAATTCAATTTAATCTTTTGTTTTAAATGAATTTAATTCATTGTGACGTTATTGCAATGGGGAGAAGTATAATCAGAAGTGGATAAAATAGACAGCATGTAACATATTTTATGAGAATGATTCGGTAGCAGCGATCAGATTCAAAGAATCGCTGGGAAAGATACGGAAACGTCGGCAAAAAGTTGACAACTCAACGCAAAGGAATTATAATAATGTTGACAAGTCAATATTAGAAGGAGTAGGACAATTGGAAATTGAAAACATGCATTTTATTATGCTCAATAATAAAATATTTCGCAATAATCAGATTCAACTGGACAAGGTAATGAAAAAATATGGCTTAAGCAGTGGTTCAATACCCTATCTTTTTATTCTGGAGAAAAATGAGGGTGTCAGTCTTCATCAGCTCAGCCGAAAAATCGGCAACGACAAGGCCATGACCACCCGCACGATTAAACGGCTGATTGAGCTGGAATATGTTTATAAAGTCGGTAAAGATGGGGATTGTCGGGCCTATCAATTGTATCTGACCGAAAAAGCCAGAGCCGTATTACCCAAGATGCACAGGGATATTCAGGAGATCGTGGACTTGATCTCAGCCGATTTAACCCCGGAAGAGAAGGCTGTGACCCTGGTAGCGATGAAAAAAATCTTTATGCGAACCCAGCAGCTCAGGGCCGAGGAGGAATAAATGGAAAAAAGTTATGAAAAAAATAAATGGCCGATTCTGCTGATTGTAGTGATGTCGACCTTTATGGCAACTCTGGACAGCAGCATCGTCAATGTCGCGCTGCCTCAGATGGCCCGGGCAATGGATGTCGATACCGCACAGATTCAGCTGGTGGTGACCAGCTATCTGATTGTTATTGTCGGAATTATTTTGATCTTTGGAAAACTGGGAGACATGCTGGGCAAGACCAGAATTTTCACCTTTGGTATTGCCATGTTTACCCTGGGGTCACTGCTCTGTGGGATTACCAGTTCCTTTCCGGTGCTGATTGGTGCCCGGATTGTTCAGGCGGTTGGCGCCGCTGCAACCATGGCCAATAATCAAGGCATTATCACCCAGGTTTTTCCGGCCACTGAGCGGGGCAAGGCCCTGGGTTTAACCGGCACATCCGTAGCCCTGGGATCGTTGGTTGGCCCCGGATTGGGAGGCATCATTGTCGGGGCCGCCAGTTGGGAATATATCTTTCTGATCAATGTTCCAGTGGGGGTAGTGGTTCTATTCTTTGCCCTTAAGCTGCTGCCAAGAAGTAATAAAAAAACCACAGAGCGGTTGGATGTGCTGGGGGCAGTTCTGTTCATGTTCAGTATCGTGCCCTTATTTGTGGCCCTGGGGCAGGTACCCAGTCTGGGCTTTTTAAATCCGTTGATCCTAACGGGCTTTATCGTTTCAATCCTGTCGTTTATTGCCTTTATCAGGGTCGAAAAAAAACGGGAAAACCCCTTGATTCCTTTGGCTATCTTTAAGAATAAATTATTTTCACTAAGCATCTTTTGTGCGTTTATTACCTTTGTGGGGCTTTTCTGCAACAGTATTATTCAGCCCTTCTATCTGCAGGATGTGATGATCTACTCACCGGAGCAGGCGGGGCTGGTTATGATGATTTTCCCTTTGGTTTTAACCGTTCTGGCACCACTCAGCGGTCATGTTTCTGATAAAATTGGCTCAGAATTGTTAACCTTCATCGGTCTGTTGCTGATCAGTCTGGGTTTATTTTTAATGGCGACCCTGACGGAGCAGTCTTCCCTGATGACCATGGTTATTTTTATTGTCATCTTATCAGTGGGGATGGGCTTGTTTCAGTCGCCAAATAATTCCCTGATCATGTCGACGGTAAGTAGACATCAGTTGGGGATTGCCGGGAGCATCAATGCCCTGGTAAGGAATATGGGGATGGTTTGTGGGATTGCATTGGCAACCACCTTGCTTTATGGCAGCATGAGCGGGGAGTTGGGCTACCGGGTCACCGATTATGTGGTTGGCCAAAATGGCGCCTTTATTAATGGTATGCAAATCGTTTATACGACAGCGGCAGCGATCTGTCTGTTTGGCGCGGTATTAACGCTATTGCGGCTGATTGGTAAAAAGTCCCGGGTACGGGAGGAAGCGATGGTTCCAGACAAAGAGATGCGGCCAAGTCAGGACTGAGTCAATAATGGATAAGAAAAACAGCGGGTTTGGGTTGACCGCTGTTTTTTTCATTTCTTGTGCTTTGTTAGTATTTAAAGTATAATTCATCTTAAATAGTAGGGACATCTTCCGCGTGCTTATGGGTTCGAATCCAAGTGGGATAATCGTACGTTTGATAAAGGCCATATCAGACAAGTGATCCAGATCAGGAGGTCTAAAAAGCAAAATGATTATTAAGTTTGTCAGTATTTATCTATATATTGGGGTTTTATTGCTTTCCTTTATGTTTATCAATTCGTTTGTCCGGGGTAAATCAAGCTATGCTAAAGCCTTTGGAGCACTCAGTCTGACCTTGCAGATTTATCTGCTGGGGTATCTGGTGGAAATCAATGCCAGCTCACTCCAGGATATGTATTTCTGGAATCAGGTGCAATATTTCGGGATTCCGTTTTTTCCGGCGTTTTGGTTAATGGTGAGTATGCTGTACACCGGCAAGGGTAAATACCTTCAGGGATTTGGCGGTCTGGTGGTCTTTGCGATTCCGATTTTCACATTTCTGCTGCGCCTATCCAACGACTGGCATCATTTATATTACAGCCAAATTGGGATTCATCAGTTTATGGGGGTCAACTACATGTTGTTGATCAAAGGCCCCTGGTATTATGTTCAGACGGCCTATGTGTTGATTACCCTGGTTTTATGTACCTGGTTTTATTTTCAGCGTTTTCGAAACAGCACTGGTGATGAAAGAATCCAGTTCAGACTACTGCTGCTGGCTTCGGTATTGCCATATCTGGCATTGCTGTTGGTAACGGTGAATCTTTTCGGCATCGGGATTGACTACACGGCATTGATTTTGCCGCCCTGTGTTTTGTTAATCAATTTATCCTTAACACGCTATAATTTTCTGGAAATTAAAGATCTGGCCCGGGAACGGGTTTTTGAGGATAGCAGTGCTGGCCTGATTCTCGTCAATCGTTTTTATCGGGTTGTCGACTTTAACGAAGCCAGCGTCAAGTTTTTTAGCTGGTTCAATGCCTCGCTAAAAGAAGAACAATTGGAAATTCTGTTGGCGAAACATCCGGATTTATGGGAGCGGATCAAGAATTCGGAGGATCAGGTTTGTCATTTCAGTGTTGCCAAAGAAGACCGTTATGTTAACATCAACACCCGCAGTATTCAAAACAAAAAAGAAACTGTTGGTCATCTGATCACCTTTGAAGATGTCACGGAGCGGGAAAGTTTGAAACAGCGGCTGACAGAAATCGCCAATACTGATGAACTCACCGGTCTCAATAATCGACGACGCTTTAGGGAGTGTGCCGAAAAGGCCGACCAGCAGGCCCGATCCGTCCAGGAAACGTTGTCAGTGCTGATGATGGACATCGATTTTTTTAAAAAAATCAACGATTCGTATGGTCATCATGGCGGTGATGCCGTGCTTCGTCATTTTTCAGCGATGCTAAAGGAGGCTTTTCGGGGCACCGACATTGTCGGCCGGATTGGCGGGGAAGAGTTTGCGGTTGTGTTGTTAAACACCGATGCTGAAAAGGCCTATGCAAAAGCTGAGGATTTCCGGAAAGCAGTGGCAGAAAAGACTACCATCTTTGGAGAAAACTGCATCACGGTGACGGTCAGTATTGGCGTGGCCGAACGTGATCAGACAACCACTGATTTTGATGCTTTGATCAACCACGCCGACCACGCCCTCTATCAGGCCAAGCACTCAGGAAGAAACCGGACAGTTATCGCCCATTGAGACAAAAACGCTGTTTTTAAATTCGTTTCGGCTAATAAGTTGAACGATGAAAAATCGATTACGTATCGAATAAAAGAAAAGAGGAGAACAATGAAAAAATCAGTCATTACGCTATTGCTTGTTTTTGTGTTGGCCATGGGGGCATCGGCGTTGCTGCCAAAGACGGCTGATGTGACGGATCTTGCGACGATCAAGGTTGGAGTTCTGCTTCCGGAAACCGGTACCTGGAAGGCCACCGGGACGGCTGCCAACAAAGCCCTTGAGGCAACACTGCCCTATGTCAACGGATACCTCGCTGATCAGGGCCTAAAAATTGAGCTTGAAATCCGTGACACCCAGAGTGATCCGGGCACGGCTCTGGCAGAACTGGAAAACCTGAAAAATTCCGGAATCACAACGGTAATCGGTCCGATGATCAGTGAGGAAGCCCTGGCGGTGCTGGACTACGCCAATACCAATGGAATGCTGCTGCTCAGTCCGTCGGCAACGGCCAGAGAACTGTCATTGCCGGATCACTTCTTTCGAATGGTTGGCACCGACAAAAGTCAGGTTGATGGTCTCACCCGGATCATTAAAAATGGCCAGCAGATCGACAGTCTGATAACGATCTTTGTTGATGACACCTATGGTCGGGGCTATAACGATTATCTGAATGAAATGGCTTTTGCCCAGAACATAGAGGTTCTTGGCTCAGTGGCGATTACCGCTGAGAGCGCCAAAAATCCCACCGTTTCTGAGACAATTAAGTCATTGGCAGCCGGAGCGAGCAATACGTCGACGGCGGTGGTCGTGGTGGCGCCCAGCCAGATGGCGGCTGATTTGATTGTCAATCTATTAGATGATCAAAAGCTATCGGCAATGAAATGGTATGCCAGCGCTGATATTATCGGTAATCAGACAATTGTTGAGAACCAGAAAGTGGCGGCTTTTCTGGAACAAACAGCAATGGAGGGGTTAACCCTGGGAGATCAGGGCATTGATCTTGATGCCCTGCCTTATCTGCGAGCCCGGCTTGATGGTGCCAGTGACGATTCCCCTTATGCAATCACAACCTGGGATGCCTTATGGCTGTTGGCCGATACCTACGGCGTGGTTGGAGCAAACCCCGAGTATGAGGTTTTAAAATCCGGATTGGTAACCCAGGCGGCAAACTTTCGAAATGCTTTTGGCTCCTTTAACACGATGGACGAAAATGGTGATACCAAGGGCTCAAAGTATATGCGCTATGTTTGCATCAAAGAGGGTGATGCCTACCGCTGGAAGTGTATGGGCCATGTTGTCAGCCTTGGAGCAGGCGAGCCGATTGTTCAGACGATTGAAGAAAAAATTTCGCCAATTGGCGGTGAGGTTAAAATAGGCGCATTATTGCCGCTAACGGGAAACCGGAGTGAGAATGGCGAAGAAATAAAAATGATCCTAGAATATGCAGTGGATCAGTTTAACAGCTATGCCAAAAGCCGCAACTCGGACTTAAGTCTGACCCTGGTGGTCGAGGATACGGGCAGTGATAATGCCCAGGCCGTTGCAGCGGCTAAGACTCTGACGGCTCAGGGAATAAAAAGTATCATTGGGCCAATTAACAGTGCTGAGTTAGAATCTGTTAAGCCGGTATTTGATTCGGCTGGGGTTACGGCCATCTCGCCGCTTTCATCAAGCATGGCGCTGGCTCAGACTGATCGGCTTTATCGTCTGGTGCTAAATGATGGCGTTGAGACCAAAGCGCTGTCGACGCTGCTGGCCCAGCGGGGGATTGACGAGCTGATTATCCTTTATGCCGATGACAGCTATGGTCAGGCGATGGTCAATCAGATGAAAGCTGGCTTTATCGGAGAGGTTGTGGCCCTCGGTTACGATGCCACTAATCCGGATCTGGCCATGCCGGTATCGATGGCAGAGGCGGCGCTGGTAACCAGTGATCCAGCTAAAACGGCGGTTCTGACGGTTTCGTACAATGAAGTGGTGGAGCTTTTTAAAGCGTTGCCAAAAGACAGTAACTTACGTCAGCTTAAATGGTACGGTACCGACAGTTCGGCTTCGTCAAAGGCCCTGCAAAATGATTCGGAGGCTGCCGAAACGGCTGCCCAGCTTGATTACACAACAATTGATTTTAGTCCCTATGGGGATAAGTTTGATCCTCTTTATTACGTTATCAACGACGAACTGGAAGTTGACGGCCCGCTTAAGGAAAGTCTGATCAGCTCCTTTGACGGGATTTGGTTACTGGGTTGTGCCTATCTTCAGGAAGGCAGTAACGTAAGTCCTGAGGTACTTAACGGATATCTTGCCAAAGCTGGCTTTCATGGTCTTGGTGGGGTGCTCAAACTCGATCGGAATGGCGACCGACAGATCGGTTACTATAAATTCTATCATCTGATGCCAGCAGCGGAGGCATATTATTGGGAAAATAATGGCCTATACAGCCAGGATCTGCTGAAGCCAGGCGTGCTGGAGATGAAATAGCCGTCAGCACCGACACGATTTAAAAACGTTGGCTCCTTCGATTGACCAGATCACGTTATCAAGAAAAAACCGTCTCCAGGAGCGCTTTTGTGGGCGCCTGGAGACGGTTTTTTAATTCTTGGTGTGGTTTTGTGGCTGTTGGCCGGGCGGATGCATAATTTTCCGGCAATGTTTAATGACAAAACAGTTATAAGTAATCATATGGAGCCGATGGCGGCTAACCCTTCTTTTTCTGGCAGGTTTTACAATAATAGGTTCCCCGGCCACGAACCATTTCTTTGGTGATGGTTCCCTGACATACCGGGCAGATTTTTTGGGTATGGACGTTTAACTGCAGCTGAAACAAACCGGTAATGCCATTGGCATCAAAGGAATGAATGGTGGTGCCGCCCTGGGCGATGGCCTGTTCCAAAATTTCCCGAGATATGGTGATTAACTCGGCCACCCGCCTTTTACTGAGACGTTTTCCCGGGGTACGGGGATCGATTTTAAGCGTAAAACAGATTTCATTGGCGTAAATATTGCCGATTCCAGTCATAATGGTTTGATCCAATAGCAAGGTTTTAATCGGCAGATTGCTCTTATGTATTTTGGCATAGATCGTTTCAGGATCGGCATCCCAGGGCTCGGGGCCAAGCTTGGCAAGCGGTAGATCCTGACGATAGGTGTCTTTGTTGACCAGTTCCAGACGACCAAATTTACGGGTGTCCTGATAACGTAATTCAGAGCCATCACGAAAGATAAAGCTCAGGTGTTCATGCTTGTTTAGCGGCGTTGATGCGTCGACGATATTATACTTGCCTTCCATTCGCAAATGAGAAATAAAGGCATCACGATCCAGAATAAAGATCAGATATTTTCCGATCCGATCAATATCGCAGATGGTTTGGCCGGTTAAGGTGTTGGCAAAATGATCGGAATCTCCGGTGACAATCGGATCATAATAAACCTGGATTTCTTTAATTGTTTTGCCAATAATAAAATTCTTAAGCGTTTGGCGGACGGTTTCGACTTCTGGTAGTTCGGGCATAAGATTCACCTGCTTTAATGGATTTTGACGTACTCATCATGAGTATACACCAACGAAAACCATTGCGGCAAATGAAAAAAGAAATATGACGAAACAGCCCCAATTATAAATGGCTCCAGGAAACCGCTAAGGATTGACAGCAGGGGTTTATCATGATAACATAACACTGTTATCTAAAATAGTTAGACTAAAGGTGTAAAATGGGGAATGAAACAGAAACACGAGAACGATTGTTAGAAGTTGCCAAGGATGAGTTTCTTGAATTGGGCTACGAAAAAGCGTCAATGCGAAAGATTTGCAAAAAAGCCGGGGTTACAACGGGAGCCTTGTATTTCTTTTTTAAAGATAAGAACGATCTGTTTGCGGCACTAGTTAAAAAAGTTGCTGATGAAATAAAAATGATCATTATCCATCATACTGAAAAAGAGCAGGCTATTTATGTGGAGGCAAAAACGACCCCAGAGGCATTAATTGCCGATGGGATAGAGCAGGGGCGAGAGTTTGTAACCTATATGTATGCCAATAAAGATGCGTTTATTTTACTTCTCAGTAAAGCCAATGGATCAGCATATGAGAATTTCTATGATGAACTGGTCGACTTAATGGAAAAAAACACGCTGCAATTTTTAGATCACATAAGTTCTGAAAGTGGCAAAAAAAATGAGATCAATCCCTACACCATGCATTGGTTGGCGCATCTGGAGACGTCGTCCTTTGCTCAATTGCTGACCCATGGATTGACTTTAGAAGAAGCCTTAATTCAAGCAGAGGTCATTGCCAAATACCTGACCGGAGGTTGGTTGGCGATACTAAAAAAGTGATTTGATAAAATTTTAAATAAAGAAAATACGATTGAATTCGAATCCGGAATTCAATTTTATTTTTGCATCAAACATAACACTGTTATGCTACGCAAACATCAAATTGTTTTGGCTAATCTACAATAATAAGTTTCAGAAAAAACCATTGATATTTAAAAAATGAAAGGGGCAAAAATGTTTATTGAAGTGAATGACATTAAAAAAAGTTATGGCGAAGGAGGTAGCTATGTCCAAGTGCTAAAAGGGGTATCCACAGGCATTCAAAAGGGTCAAATCTGTGCGATATTGGGGCCAAGCGGATCGGGGAAATCGACCCTGCTTAATACCATCGGCGGGTTGGATACCATCGATAGTGGCAGCATAAAAATAAGTGATAGTGAGATTTCTAAACTGAATCCCAAAGAATTGTCACTATACCGACGAAATTTGCTGGGTTTTATTTTTCAGTTTTATAATCTTGTTCCCAATCTTACGGTTAAAGAAAACATCCAGGTTTGCGAATACCTGACAAAAACACCACTGGATATCAATGAACTGCTGGAAGTATTGGGGTTAAGCGAGCATCAGAAAAAATTTCCCTCCCAATTATCAGGAGGGCAGCAACAGCGGTGTGCCATTGCCAGAGCACTGATTAAGAACCCCGAACTGTTATTGTGTGACGAACCGACCGGAGCGCTGGACTATCAGGCATCCCGGGAGATTCTGATGCTGATTGAGAAGATTAATAAAAAATATGGTACCACCATGTTCATTGTTACCCATAATACTGCGATTAAAGAGATGGTTCATCGTGTCATCAAAATCAAAGACGGTCAAATCAGTCAAGACTACGCCAATACGGTATTGAAACCGGCCAGTCAACTGGAATGGTAGGTTATTTCAATGATTTTGAATAAGCGAATCATCAGGGAGTTAAAAGAAAACTGGGCACGATATGGAGCATTGGCATTTTTAATCATCTTTTCGCTGGGGTTGGTCGTGAGTATGGCTGGCTCTACGGATGTGGTCAATTATACGATTGATAAAAATAATGAAAAGAATCAACTGGAAGACGGAGAATTTTCTGTTTATGTTCCCCTAACCGAAAACCAGCAGCGGGAACTTGAAAAAATGGGAGCAAGCACCGAGGCTGCCTTCTATGTCGATTTGCCTGGCCCTGAAAAGTCCGTCCTGCGGGTTTTTAAGAATCGCAATAGTATCAATACCATTGAGCTGGAAGAGGGACGATTGGCCGATCAAAGGGGTGAAATCGTTCTGGAGAAACACTATGCCGAAAAGCATGGAATAAGGGTTGGCCAATCTATTGAGGTAGATCAAAAGAATTATCTGGTGACCGGGATCGGAACAGTGCCGGATTATTCCAATGTTGTCCAAAATGTTTCGGACGTGTTGGCGGATTTAAAACAATTCAGCATCGGATTTGTATCTGAGTCGGAATTTAATCAACTGTTAGCAGAAGATATCAATGTTGAATATAATTATAGCTATAAATTGGATGGGAAACTGACTGATTCAGAACTAAAAGAAAAATTAGTTGATCTGGATTTTGATAAAACAAAGGTCGCCAATAAATATATGCAAGAAATCATCGATACCATTGAAAAAGGCAAGAATGATTTATCCGGTGGCGTTAATGATCTGGCAGATGGGACGCAAAAACTGGCAAATGGAGCCAACTCACTCAAACAGGGAACCAATGAATTGGCAGAAGGAGCAGGCAGTCTGGTAAGTGGCACCGATCAATTGAGCTCAGGTTTAGAAGAATTGACAAATTCCAATACTACTTTAAATCAAGCAGCTGACGATGTTTTTCAGGGGATGCTTGCGCAGGTAAATAGTGAATTTGCAAATATGGGGATGACAGTCACGGTTACCGGCGATAATTACCGGTCCGTGATTGACGGCTTGACCAAAGCCCTTGACGGCTCCGATGCGAATACGGTGATCGTACTTAATACCATGAAAGCGCAACTGGATAGTTACAAAGACTTTAAAGATGGACTAACAGCCTATACCAATGGTGTCGAATCGGCCTATTCCGGGTCGGTGGAATTGTCTGCGGGCGCAGATAGTCTGCATCAAGGCAGTGAGGCTGTGGCAAATGGGGTCAATACCTTGAGTAATGGCTCGGCCGAGTTAAACAGTGGAATGGGAGAACTAAAAAATCAGGTCACCAATTTTATCAATGAAAATATGGCTTATCAATATGTCAATCTAATCACTTTTTTAGAAGCTGGTGATAATCAACGGATTACAAGCTGTAAAAGCGATGCCGCCATCAATAAAAACTCCGCTTTAATTGCGGGAGTTATTATACTCACCCTAATTGCCTATATGATTTCAGTATTTGTGATTCATACCATCGATAAGGAAAGTGCCGTGATCGGGGCGCTCTATTCAATGGGTTATGTAAAAAAAGAACTACTCAAACATTTTATGATCCTGCCGATGCTGGTTGTCACTGCATCAGCACTGCTGGGGACCGGCTTAGGGTTTATGCTGATTGGCGAAAATATTAAGGAGAATGTTGCCTACTATTCTTATCCCGGATATGCCATGGTATTTCCACCCTATCTTTTGATTTATGGTGTTTTGCTACCGATCCTGATTGCTTTGCTTGTCAATTATACAGTTATCAACAGCAAACTATCCTTAGCGCCGCTTAAATTGCTCAGACGAGAAAAGAAACAGCATCAGCTGACAAGTATCGACCTGAAGGAGATGGGTTTTATTAATCGCTATCGGATTCGACAATTATTACGTGAAATCCGGGGAAACATCACCCTGTTTTGTGGACTTTCTATTGCTATTCTACTGATGGTTTTTGGCTTTAGTATTTATGGGAGTATTAGTGCCTATGTCAATAATGTGGCATCCGACGTTGAGTACAATTATCTTTACTTGCTGAAGTATCCGATGGAAACGGCCCCCACTGATGCCACTAAAGCTTATACCGAGTCTTTAACCGCAGACCTTTATTTGACCGGGGGGGAGATGGACGTGACGGTTCAGGGCATTGATGATCAAAACCCCTATTTTGATTTTTCGCTGGATGGCGAAAAAAATGAGGTGGTCATTTCTGACTCGGTCGCCAGTAAGTTCGGTTATCGGGTCGGAGATGAAATTACCCTTTTCGATAATCTGACCGATCGAAATTATAATTTTAGGGTTAAAGCGGTGGTAAATTTTGCCAGTGGCCTCTATATTTTCATGGATATTAAAGATATGCGTGAGCTGTTTGGACAGGAAGAGGGCTACTATAATACCCTGATGTCTGATCAGGAACTGGATATTGAAGCCGGAAGAATCGCTACGGTCATAACGGTCGATAAAATGGTCGCTGCGGCCAGACAAATGTTCACCATGATGTATGGGTTAGTAATTACCATTCTGGCCGCATCGGTACTACTTTTTGCGATTGTGATGTATTTACTGGTAAAAATGATGATTGATAAATCAGCCTTCAGCATTTCGTTAATCAAGGTGTTTGGTTATAATGAACGGGAAATAAAAAAGCTATACCTGGGCACCACCTTTTATACGGTTGCGCTCACGACCCTTATTGCCATTCCGGCCTCTAAAATGATAATTAATAAGATTTACCCTTATATGGTATCCAATGTTTCAGCTGGCATGAATGCCACCATGTCACCCCAATCCTATCTGATCATGGTGGCGATTATTTTAAGTGCTTACGCCATCGTGAATTTTATGGTCGGCAGACATTTGAAAAAGATTTCCCTGGTAGAGATTTTAAAAGAACGCGAGTAGCAGGGGGGACTTAATTATAGCAACCGGGCTTAAGATTCCTGATCAAAAGCGGCCAGAATGACGTCAAGGGCATGAAGGACATTCATTTTTTCTTCATTGGGGATGTTATCAAAAATATCTGCAAAAAAAGTATCGTTATTGCTTTCAATCGTTTCAAATATAACCATACCAGATTCAGTCAGGGATATGTCAACACTGCGCCGATCTTCAAGTGAAGGGGTGCGTTGGACATATCCCTTTTTTACAAGTCCGTCCACGGTGCGGCTGGTGGTGCTTATATCGATGGCCAGGATGACGGCTAAGTCCTTTAAAGAAATGCTATTAATACGGCCGATTTCCACTACAGCATGGCATTGGGCCAGGGTCAGAACGGTGGCGCAGCAGCTGCCATTATTTTTTTTCAAGAGTCCCAGTTTTCGCTCCAGGATTCGTATTTGTTCTCTAAATTGTTTTGGTTGTGCTCGATTCATAACAGCCACCTCCTTTAAGCTGTGTTTATTGTAGCATGTTTGATTTGCGCTTGCAATATTTGATAAAAGCAATAGTTGTTACTTGCAATTAAAAGAGCCGTATGTTACAATTACAAACAAATTTGAAAGGACGTGTAAAATAATGAATCAGACCATTAAAAAAGCTGACAACTATTTCTTAAAAACATATAATCGTTATCCGATTGTATTAGAATCCGGGGAAGGGGTTTATCTCGTTGACGATGCAGGAAAAAAATATCTTGATTTTGCAGCGGGCATTGGCGTGTTTGCCTTAGGTTATCAAAACAAAAAATATAATGAAGCCTTGAAAACCCAGATCGATCAACTCATTCATACCTCCAACTTGTTTTATAACAAGCCATCCGCTGAGGCGGCCGAGAAGTTTATTCAGGTATCGGGAATGGAGAAGGTGTTTTTTACCAATTCCGGAACAGAAGCCATTGAAGGGGCGCTAAAGATTGCCCGTAAATTTTATTTTAATAAGACTGGCAGTCCCGCAGGCGAAATCATTGCCATGGATCACTCCTTTCATGGCCGCAGCATGGGGGCGTTGGCGGTTACCGGACAGCCAAAATACCAGGAAGCTTTTGGTCCGATGATGCCAAATATCAAGTTTGCCCAGTTTAATAATCTGGCCAGTGTCAAAGAACAGATCAATGAAAAAACCTGCGCCATATTAATGGAAACCGTTCAGGGCGAAGGGGGCCTGTATCCGACCACCGCCGAGTTTTTAAGCGGGGTGAAAAAGCTTTGCGAAGAATATGATCTGTTGTTGATGCTGGATGAAATCCAATGCGGCATGGGACGGGTGGGAGAAATGTTCGCTTACCAGGCATATGGCGTCATCCCAGATGTGGTGACTTCAGCCAAGGCCCTCGGATGCGGAATTCCTGTCGGGGCGTTTGCGGCCCGGGGAGAAGCTGCCGCGGTTTTAGAACCGGGGGATCACGGTACCACCTACGGCTTTAATCCCCTGGCGGGAGCTACCGTTTCGGTGGTTTTGGATATCTATGAGGAGACGGATTTGCTGACTCATGTCACAGCAGTCAGCAGCTATCTGGAAGCGAAACTCGATGAACTGGTCAGGGACTATCCGGGAGTCAAAGAACGACGCGGGATGGGTTTAATGCAAGCCCTTGAACTGGATCGACCGGTTGCAGATGTCATCGCCAAAGCCCAGGAACTGGGACTGATTATCATCACCGCCGGACCAAATGTATTGCGATTCCTACCGCCCTTGGTGATCGAGAAGAAACAGATCGATGAAATGATTGGGATTTTAAAAGTTTGTTTGGATTAAATGTAAATTTATCCCGACTTTGTCCGGGGGATACGATGGAAAATTCGATGCCATCAACATCTTTTGAAAAATTGCTGAATTTTATGATAAAAAGTAGTAGAATAAAGAAAAACAAGGAGAGTCAAGAATGATTTCTTATCGCAAAGAGTTGCATTTTAATTTGCCCAGACGAAGAGGATTGGTCAATATTACCAGAGATGTTGAGAAAGCCCTGGCAGAAAGTGGCATTCAGGAAGGGCTGATTTTGGTCAATGCGATGAATATTACGGCCAGTGTTTTTATTAATGACGATGAGAGTGGCTTGCATCAGGATTATGAGCTCTGGCTTGAAAAACTAGCGCCGGAAAAGCCCTATAGTCAGTATCGGCATAATGGTTATGAAGATAATGCCGATGCCCACTTGAAACGAACGATTATGGGAAGAGAAACTGTGGTAGCCGTCACCGCCGGCAAGCTGGATTTTGGCCAGTGGGAACAGATTTTTTATTTTGAATTTGATGGCAAACGGGATAAGCGGGTGCTGGTCAAAATCATTGGCGAGTAAAAAATTTAGAAGTCTGAATCCAACCAGCATAAAGAAGGAGCGTGAAATAGATGAAGAGCATTCTACTTGTCATTGATTACCAGCATGACTTTGTGGATGGGGCTCTCGGCTTTCCCCAGGCGGTACTCCTTGAGGAACCGATTGCCCAAAAAATAATGGCATATCGCCAGAAAGGCCAGGAAATTCTATTTACCTATGACACCCATACGGCCGATTATCTGAACACCCAGGAAGGCAGAAATTTACCGGTTGTTCACTGTATCAAAGGAACCCCCGGTTGGGAGCTTTATGGCAAGGTGGCAAAGCTGCGGTGGGATACCGACACCTGTATTGAAAAGATCGCCTTTGGATCGCTGGAGCTGGCTGAGTTTCTGGCGGCGAACCACTATGACCAGGTCGAGCTGGTGGGGGTGGTGTCAAATATTTGTCTGATCTCGGATGCTGTGCTGGCCAAGGCGGCTTTGCCGGAAGCGGAAATTATTGTTGATGCCAGCTGTGTCGCCAGCAATGATGATTGTTTGAATGCGGCAGCTTTGGATGTGATGGCCAGCATGCAGATCTGCATTATTAACCGCAGAGCAAATGGGTAATAGTCAGTTCTTTAAATCAATTTTTTGAGGTATAATAAACCCAAAATGAGGCGACAACAATGGCGACCAGTAAAGGATTTGCAGACTCTGTCTTGGATCAGGGCATGACATTGGGATATTTTGTTTGTCATGCCCCATTGGATGTGAGAACGTTACCTTCGGCAATAGCGCTGGTGATAATGATCAGGCGATCTTTAGGAATTGGATTTGATAAAAGTATGGGTATCCTTCACATCAGCAAAGGTGTTTTGCAAAGCAGCCATAAAAGCGGCGTGAACAAGGGCAGCAGGAACCGGAGTATTTTCCCAGAGCAGATCTCTAGTAGTACAGGCATCGCTCAATAATTCTATTGCAAATCCCAGTCGTTTGGCAGAACGAACCGTTGTGTCAATACACATATGGCTCATCATGCCACAGATCACCAGTTGCTCAATCGACAATTCCTTAAGCAGTTGTAATAAATCCGTATTAAAAAAACTATCCGGGGTATGTTTGATAACCACCCTTTCACCAGGTAAGGGTGATACCAGGGGATGGATTTTGACCCCTTCGGTAGCAGCGACAAAAAAGGGTGCTTCCGGGTTTTGGTTGATGTGTTGAACATGAAAAACCGGGAGCCCTTTTTTCCGAAAGAGCGCCAATGCGCTTTGGGCGTTTTGGGCAGCGGCATCAGTTTGATTGAGTTCAAAACGTCCACCAGTAAAATAATCATTTTGGATATCAATTAGGAGCAATGCTTTTTTCATTTCTTAAACCTCCTTGTTTTCGACAGTATAATTCATCTTGGGTAGGAGGTAAATTACCCACTTTTTTGTGGGTAGGCTGATAAATGCCCGGGCAATTAGCGGGGATAACAAATTCCTTTTTGATCCAAAACTGCAGTCAGATGATGTTCAACCATATAGTCAATGCCAACGTCCTGCATAATTTCAATGGCTTTAAGGATCTGCTTGCCCCGTTCGGTGAGATAGTAATCAACATGAAGCGGATAACCGGGGGCATTTTCTTTGGCGACAAGGCCAAAATGGCGAAGTTCTTTAAGCTGCTCCAGGAGCATCTTTTGACTGATGCCGGCGATGCTTTTCTCCAGTTGAGAAAGCGTAACAGCACCAGCTCGCATTTGAAAAATGATAATGGTTTTCCATTTACCTTTGATAATGTCGTGGACAATTTCAAGTGGGCAGGTGTAGTCCGTGCGGATTTTCATAGATAACTCCTCTTTTTAATGATCGGCATTGCATCTTTTGACGGGACAAAATTAACGGGCGCAAAACCTGGCATACTTAAGATTATTATAACAGATTCAAAGCTAGTCTTAACAAATAAAAGAATAATTACGTTATTTACTGGGCCAAAAGCGGTATAATAAACAAAAATAATCGGGAGGTAATTATGGAGTTTCAGGAAGTTGTAGAATTAAGAAGAAGTGTCAGAAAGTATGATCCGGATAAAAAGGTTGATGAAGCCACGTTAAATCAAATTTTCGAGGCGGCGATTTTGGCGCCATCATGGAAAAATTCGCAAACAGCCCGGTATTATGTTATTCAGAGCGAGGAAACGCTGGCAAGATTTAAAGAAGCCTGTCTACCACCGTTTAATGCAAAGAATTCGGCAGATGCACCAGTGTTGATTGTGACCACCTTTGTCAAAAATGATTCTGGCTTCAACCCGGATGGTGAACCGACCAATGAACTGGGAAACGGCTGGGGACTTTATGATCTGGGTTTACACAATGAAAACTTGATCCTTAAGGCAATCGATCTGGGCTTGGATACCTTAGTCATGGGTATTCGAGATGCCGATAAAATTCGGGAAATGCTGTCAATCAGCCAAGATGAAACCATCGTTTCGGTGATTGCACTGGGTTATGGCACCCAGGAACCTAAAATGCCCAAAAGAAAAACAGTTGCAGAGATTGTCAAGTTTTTCTAATTTGGCAGCGTCGAGATGATTCAATACTGGCCATTCGCATGTAGGAGTCATTGCCATCTTTTGTTTTAAAAGAACTGACTTCAAAGCTGTTCAAAGACGTGCTGTTGGATGTCTGATCAGTTTGGGAGGAAGAATCACCACTGCTTTTTGTTCCGGAGGTACATCCGCAGAGCAAAAAGAGGGTAAGCACAAGCAAGAGAACCAAGAACTTTTTCATGTAAATGCTCCTTTCTTTTGTGATCAGGAATCACTTTGATAGTATTATTCTACCCACCGCTGACTATTTAAAACGTCAAGATATTCGGCTTATGCCGTTATAAACCAACAGAGTGGTCCCCGCAGCCTCTTTAAGTGTGCAGCTTGAGGCGGGGATTTTTCTAATTAATGCGCTTGACAAGTGAACAAGTGTTAACTATTATTAGGTTAACACTTGTTCACTTGTGGTGCATGATTAAAGGAGCGATTATGGATACTAAGGAGCGAATATTATATATTTCGTTGGATTTATTTGCGCAGAAAGGTTTTTCAGGCGTATCAGTAAGAGATATTGCAAGTGCTGTAGGTGTGCGTGAGAGTGCGCTATATAAGCATTTCAAAAACAAACAAGACATTTTAGACAGTATCATGGTGAGCATGAAAGAGCGAATCGAATTGGTTTATCAGGAAAATGAAGTTCCCGAGGTAGTTACAGAAGACGTTGCACAGGCATATAAGGAATTATCACTTGAAAAATTATGTGAAATATCCTGGAATCTGTTTTCTCTTTTTACGAAAGATCCGTTAGTATCAAATTATAGAAAATTATTAATGCGAGAACAGTTTGGCAATGAACAAGCAGCCAGACAGTATGGTGAGACCTATTTATTAGGGGCGGTTCATAAACATAGTAAGACGTTTGCCAAGCTCGTTGAAGGTAAATTGTTCAGGGAAGAAAATCCGGAAATCATTGCGCTTCAATTTTATGGCCCGATTCTTTTACTGTTTCAACAATACGACTGTAATCCTGAGAACGAAGAACAGATTAAGGGTTACTTAAATGAACATATAAGAGTATTTGGGGAAAATTACAGCAGGCAGGTATGATCATTTGAAGAAGAAAAAAGTTATTATGATTATTAGCGGAATCTTAGTTGTATTGGCGTGATCGCAATAAAATTTAATCTCGAATAGAAAAAAGCATCGGCACGATTTGAAACATACCAGAATAAAGTAGAAACATCATATGGAAGAATAGTCTATATTGATGAAGGCGAGGGCGAAGTCATACTGAGCTGTCATGACATCTGCGGCTACGATCAAGCCTATGATACACTTGCGGATAAAACCGATGATTATCGAGAGAAAAAATATGTGTCCATGGCAGTGCTTGCGACAATTAGCCTATCAAGTATGTTAATCGGAGCAATTGGCACGGGATTAGTACAATTGATTATTTTGGTGTTACTGAAAGGTTTAGCGTATTTGCGGCAACCGCTTTTACGGCCATTTTGGGATTATATGTTTTTTATGGCATTGATTATTAAAAAAAAAGGTTTGACAACTTAATAATTTGAATAATTCATGAAGTAGCAAGTTAGCATCTGGCACTAAACATTAGTATAACAAAAAGTCAGCTGGTTTAGCTGACTTTTTGATAGTTTCAAACGAAGAAAAACGCTTCGTTTCGTGTTTGTGTTGCTTCTAGTTGTAAATCAGTTCCGAAACGACAATGGCATGGGCCTGTTCCTTGAGCTGGTTCATGTGCCATACCCAGGTTAACGGGCTGGTTTTCGGGTCAGGCGCCGGATGTCTAGCCAGAAGGCACCCCATGATCTGATCGAGCCGATTGCGGGCCGACTGTTCGACTGTCCGCAGGTGTTCGCCGAGTTTATCCTGGAAAAACAGCTCCAGGAATAAGTGTTGCTTATGCTCTTTGAGATAACGATAACGCAGCGCCTCATATTTTCCGATTTCTGACTGGTTGATGACATGAAACGCATCAAGGGTATTGTTGTCGAAATACTCATTTTGAATGACGGGTGTTAGGGTCGGGTCGATTTTGGATTGATCCGAGTTCATTAAATCCTTCTCCTTCAAATGTGCAAACCTTTCCGAAAGCGATGTTGCAATTTTCGAATTTACCGAGATTTTTTAAGCGACTCAATTTGCGTGAGTCCATGTTTTTGACCGGGAATTTCTCAGACGCAAACTTTTCTCGGCCTGATTTTTTCGGTCGTGAAATATTTTTACCCAAAACTCAACCGGATATTTATTTTTCATCGTTAATTCGGTATCTTTCGGAATGAAGTAAAGAAGGTTTTAAGAATTAAATTCAAGGTTCAGAAAGTCGTGCAAAACAGCCATCCCGTATGATCGATGGCGCTGTGCTATTTATTACAATAGTCGCTCAGTTGTTATCGCCAGACGGCAAGGTCGCCATGAGGGCAAAAAAATGCTTGGGCTCGCCGGAACTGAAATAATCATACCAGGCGGCCAGGGTGTCTGCCTGAAAAAGATCCAAATGCTCAATGATCTGTCTGGCCCACAACAAAGCGCCGGTGGAACTTGCCGTAATCAGGTTGTGATCGGAAACCGATGGCTGGTCGAGATAAAATTCCTGGCCTTTATAAGCGGGACAGAAGATTTCAAGAAATCCCGGGCCATTGCTGGTATGCGGACGATTATCTAATAGCCCAAAGTTGGCAAGCGCAGCAGTTGCCCCGCAGATGGCCCCTACTGTCGCACCGGAAGCGAGAAATTCGCTGGCTTTTTTAATGATTGCGCTATGCTTGGGGTCGTTCCAGGTATCGGCACCCGGCAAGAGCAGGACGCTTGTTTTGCTCATCACAAGCTCATCAATCAGGCAATCGGGTACGACTGTCATCCCGCCCATGGTTGTAATCGGTGCTTTGGTAGCGCAAACTGTTTTGAGCGAGACCGGTGGGGCGCCCTTTTTAAAAAAGCGACCAGAATTAAGCTCTGCCGTAACATAGCCCAGTTCCCAGTCGGCCAAGGTATCAAGAACGTAAACATAGATCGTAAACATAAATTTCCTCCATTTTCATTGTGTTTTAAAATGTAAACAGGTAATGCCTGGTTGCTCTTTTATTATACCTTGCAATTGTTGACAACAGTATGGCCATAATTTACAATGAAAAAAAAGAAAGTTAAAAAATTGAAAGGCGGCGATCCGATGAAAGTGGACCGGCTGATTAGTATTATTATGATTCTTCTTGAAAAAGAGCGGATCGGCGCACAGGAGTTGGCAGATCTGTTTGAAGTGTCCCCCCGCACCATTTATCGTGACATCGATGCGATCAACATGGCGGGTATTCCTGTTTGTTCGACACCGGGAGTGGGCGGTGGCTTTGCCATCATGGATACGTACAAGGTTGATAAAAAAGTATTTTCGACGGCCGACCTTTCGGCGATCCTGATGGGTCTTTCTAATCTTTCAACAATGATTCGGGGGGATGAACTGGTAAACGCTCTGGCCAAAGTTAAGAGCTTTATTCCCGCCGACAGCGCCAAAGACATTGAACTGAAGGCAAATCAGATTTATGTCGATTTAAGTCCATGGATGGGCAACCGGAATATACAAGCCTATTTGGAAATTGTCAAAACAGCGTTACAGGAACACAAGCTGCTATCCTTTGACTATGCCGACCGCCATGGCAATAAAACCGCCCGAACAGCCGAGCCGTATCAGCTGTTATTAAAAAGTAATCATTGGTATTGGCATGGGTATTGCCACAAACGAAGTGATTTTCGCTTATTCAAACTGTCCCGCATCTCAAACCTGCAAATGGAAGAAAGAACGTTTGTACCACGAGAACATCACAAACTGGAGTTGGATTTTTCGGATACGCTGGCGACGATGCAGACAAAAATTAAAATCCGCATTCATCAATCGATCCTCGACCGGGTTCTTGATTATTGCCCGGATGAACACATTTTGCCAGACGGCGATGACCATTACATTGCTTATTTTCCCTTCATCGAGAACGACTATTACTTCACGATTCTTTTAAGTTTTGGCGATAAATGCGAGTGCTTGGAGCCGCCCCATATCCGTGCGGAAATGAAACGCAGAATCCAGGATATTGCTGCTTTATATGAAAATGCGGACAGGGAGCACGAATCAGGGGGCGGGCTAGTGATTAAAGAAGAATAAGCATAAAAATATCTATTTGTTGAGAGGAAACGGGTGAGATTTCTTAAAATTTAGATGCCAATTATCGTATTTGTCGTTTTTGAAATGATTGCACTGGGTTTTGAGGGCGCATTTTTATTATTCAAGAATAAATTCTCCTTTTTCGACACTGGTAACGGATGGCGTTCCATCTAAGGTGACATGCATCTGTGCTTCATAAGACTTCCATTCAAAATCGGACCAGCTAACGCCTTGAGTGGTGGCATTACTTTTACCTGTTTCTTCATTGCCAGTTGTTTCAGTCTGTCTTTCCTGTCTTTCCTGACTTTCTGCCATCATCTTTGCAGCCATTGCCATCGCATACAGCTGCGGACTTGTCTCCATTAATTTTTTCAGGTCAGAACTGGACACTTTTCCGCCCGCAGAAATTTTGGCGGCGATTTCAATCGCTTCCGCTAAATCTTTGTAGGCATTGGCCCAGGATTCACTTTGTTGTTTGGAGACCGCCAGATTATGGGCCAGATTACGTTGATTAAAGGCCGCTTCCCGATCCGCCTGGGCCTGCTGGTCGATTTCCGCTAATTGCTTTTTTACATCATCAGAAAGCTGGATATCGACACCGTTAACGGTAAGATAGCCTCTTGAAATAGCCCTGCTAACCATTGCGGAATCAGAAAAATGGATAACAAAACTGTTTGCTTTCTCGCCCTTGGTTATTCCAAGCGAGTCTTTTCCTGATGTGGCACGCATTGTCTCGTCACTTCCCGGCGTTTCATAGGCTTCTTTTGAAATACTAAGCGTATCCGTTTTTTTTGAAACAGACTGACTGGATGATTGGCTTTTTTTTATTGATTTTTGACTTTCTGTCATTTGATTGTAGCTGCTATAGAAATTTTTAACAACAGAACTTATTTTCATCGAAACATTGCCCCCTTTTTGCAAATTGGTGTGTCTTTATATTCATTATCTTTTCTATTATCGGCAATAATTATAATTTTGTTAGTATTGCCAACATTGATTTGTTTGTGTTTCAGGTGTCAAACTTATCTCAGATCATGTTTTATAGCTTATAATTTGAAATATCATGTACTTTGGTATTGGAACAATTCTTGCATTTGATTGCAAGGATAACCGTGCATTTTGTAAATATATTTGTCCCATTACAATCTTTTTAAAACCGGCGAGTTATTTCTCACTGCTTAGGATTAAAATAGATGAAGAAAAGTGCAACGGCTGTGGCCGCTGTAAAAAGGTATGTCCGATGAATGTTGAGATGACAAATAATTCTCGAAAACGGATAAATGGAACGGAATGTATTCTGTGATTCAAATGCATTGAGGAATGCCCCCAAAAGGGACTACACATATAGAAACAAGTAAGCCTTGCATTTCGTTTTGTCAAGGAAGCGAATTTCTTGTTACTTGAGCGCGACATGCAAGTGGATATCCACAATCCGCCATTGCCTATTACGATCGATGTGACGTTGTTTAGTGAAGATGTTTCCTATGATAAAATTGCTGAAGTTGCCAAAGCTTTGGAAACCATCTTAGTTGAAAACGACATTCCCATTGTTGACTACAATATTCGTATTTTGCCATTGTCCGATAAACCGCAAAATAAAGATCAAGCGGTTTCGTGGGTCAATTCACTTTCGATTTCTGATTTCCCAACAGCGCTAATGAATTCGGAAAATCTGTCACAGGTGATGGATCAGTTTGAAATGAACCGGGTTAATGAGGTAAATGAAAAAGATAAAAAATGAATGAGTATCAAGAAGATGGTTATTGTGTGGTTGTGAATTCTGTCTAATTGTTTTTGACCAACTAAATTG